>RFVJ01000134.1 GCA_009928125.1 Betaproteobacteria bacterium | reverse complement strand
TCGGCTTGTGCCAGTGGAATGGTTTCGCGAATTTGCCAAAGCACTTGGGCTTGGGTCAAACTTTCAGCCACCACCGCATCGGTGACCCAGCCTTTGTCCATGGCCGTTTCCATCAAGCCTTCAAAGCCATGGCGGGCGTGTTCTTCAGACTCGTGGTCGGAGTTTTCCAGCAGCACACAGTAAGGTGTGTCCTTGTACAAAGGCACGCGCAATTGCGGGTGGTGTTTGTCCACCAAGCTCAATGCAAATTGGCCCATCACTTCAAAACCGGTCAGGCCTGCCCCAATACGTTCATGGGCCAAGCCCAACAAGTCCACAGCAGCTTGCATGCTGGGTACGGCCGCCCACGTGGTCAATTGCGCTGCGGGTTTGGGATAGAGCTTCATGCAGGCCGCGGTGATGATGCCCAAGGTGCCTTCACTGCCGATCATCAGATTGCGCAAGTCGTAGCCGGTGTTGTCTTTGCGAAGGCCCGACAGGCCGTGCCAAATTTCACCTCGCGCCGTCACCACTTCAAGGCCCAAACAAAGCTCACGGGTGTTGCCAAAGCGAACCACTTGGGTGCCGCCTGCGTTGGTGCCTAAATTGCCGCCCAAGGTGCAGCTGCCCTCGGCTGCCAAGCTGAGGGGGAAAAGAAAACCGGCGCGGTCAACGTGCTCTTGCACATTTTGCAAAATGCAACCCGCTTCTGCGATGACGGTCAGGTTGGCGGCATCGACAGACCGAATTTGATTCATGCGCTGCAGACTCAACACCACTTGTTGGCCAGAAGCGTCGGGCACAGAACCCACCACCAAGCCTGTGTTGCCGCCTTGGGGCACGATGCTGGTGAAAGTGTTGGCGCAGGCCTTCACAACGGCTGCGACTTCTTGCACGTTGGCAGGACGAACCACCGCCAAGGCGCGGCCTTGCGCGCGTTTGCGCCAGTCGCGCTCCCAGGCACTTAAGTCTGTGCTGGGGTCGTCATGGGTGAGGACGTTGGCGTCGCCACAGATGCGACGCAAATTTTCGATCAAGGCGCTCATGGTGTCTGCTCTGGAGGTGCTTGAGTTTCAGAAGATTCGGGCAGGGCATTGGCCTTGGCCATTTGAAAACGCCAACGCACGTGAAGGGCGCATGCTGCAAACAAGCTGATGCACAAAAACGTTTGTGCGCCAGCCAGGCCAGCAGACCAGCCCTTGTCGCCCCAAGCGCGCACCACGCCCTCAATGAAATAAAGCCAAACCAACAAACTGACCCAGCGGTAGGTGTACATCCTGTTTTTCAGCAAACCCGCCAATGGCCAGCACAAAGGCACTACTTTCAGGGCCCACAAAGAGCCGCCTGGGCGCAGTGGGGCCAGCCAAAGTTCCCATGCCAAACCGACAAATATGAGGGCCATCAGGCTGCCAACGGCCACCCAACGGGTCAATTCAATGGTTTGAGGGCTTAGAAAAGAGGATTTTGTGTGTGAGTCGTTCATGGCGATGGCATCATACCGGTCATGAACCCGATTGAATCTCTTCGTGCCGCATTGAATGAATTGATGCAGTTTCCTTGGCAGCCCATGGGACGCACTTTGTGGCGCCGTTTTCGCGAGGTTCGCCTGGGCATGACGGCCAGTTCATTGACTTTCACGACCGTCTTGGCGCTGGTGCCCCTGTTTACCTTGGGTCTGGCCATTTTTACGGCGTTTCCCATCTTTGCCAAAGTTCAGGACCAATTGCAACGTTGGTTGATTGACAGCTTGGTTCCTGAAAGCATTTCCCGGCAAGTTTTGGGGTCATTGACCCAGTTTTCCAAGAAAGCCAACCGATTGGGCTTGGTGGGCTTGATTGCAGTGGTCATGACCTCTTTGGCCTTGCTGGTCACCATTGATCGCACCCTGGGCCAAATTTGGCGTGTCAACCGCCCCAGACCTTGGGGGCAGCGAGTGTTGATTTATTGGGCTGGCTTGACGCTGGGGCCTTTGTTGCTGGGGGGGAGCCTGGCCATATCGTCCTACCTCTTCACAGGTTATTTGTCAGACTATGCCGATTGGTTACCCGTGACGGTACCTGGTTGAGTTTGGCTTGCTGGCCGCAACGGTCACAGGCCTTTATTACTATTTGCCCAACACACACGTGGATTGGCGCCATGCTTTGACAGGCGGGGTGGCCGTCGCACTGGGCTTGGAGTTGGCCAAAAATCTGCTGGCCTTTTATTTGGCTCAAATGCCCACTTATTCGGCCATTTACGGTGCCTTTTCTGCCGTGCCGATTTTGTTGGTCTGGATTTATGTGGCTTGGGTGGTGGTCTTATTGGGTGCGGTGTTAACAGCCAGCTTGCCAGAGATGGGTCGACAAGCCAAACGCCCCGTCGATGGACCGGGTTGGTCGTTTCGATTGGCGCTGGAAACCCTGGGTCTTTTGCGCGATGCGCGCGTCAATTCACCCCAAGGGCTTCGCCTCATTGAGATGGCCAGTCAGTTGAAAATTGAGCATCGCCATGCAATTCGTGTGATGGATGCCTTGCACGAGTTGGGATGGGCAGGGCGCATTGAGCAAGCGGATGCCAAGAGCGACAGCGCTTGGGTTTTGCTAATCGATTTGTCAACAACGCCCTTGGCACCTTTGGCAGAAAAACTCTGGCTGGCGCACCCAGGCGAAGCTGATGTGATTTGGCAAAAAACCCATTTGGACCAATTGACCGTGGCCGATGTGATCAAAACTTGATCTTGCCTGTCCACATGTCTTTGTACATCACCCAGTCACCCATGAAACTGTAAAGCGGACGTTTGAAACTGGCGGGTTTGTTTTTCTCAAACACGAAGTGGCCCACCCAAGCGCACCCATAGCCACACAGCAAGCCGTATAAAAAATACTGCGGCTTGCCGGTGATGGCCAGCATGGCCAAACACACCAATGACAAACTAGAGCCGACAAAGTGCAAACGACGGCAAGTGCGGTTGCTGTGTTCCTTCAGGTAAAAAGGATAGAACGCTGCAAAGCTGTCAATGGCGCTTGCATCTTGGATCTCGTTGGTGTTGTTCATGGTGCCTCCTGTTTTGAAGTTCACAGGCCCGTGGCAAAGGGCGCATGCAAAAAGCCACGAAACCTGGCGCGCCCACCGCGGGTGGGGGGTGGCCGTTAAATGGTAATTGGGAAAGCGTTGCAGAAAACGACCCAAGGCAATGCGGCCTTCTAGGCGTGCCAAACTGAGTCCGGCACATTGATGCACGCCAAAACCAAATGACAAATGGCGATTGTCAGCGCGTTTTAAATCAAGCACTTCAGGGTTTGAAAATTGAGCGGGATCGCGATTGGCAGCGCCAATGCACAAGGTGACGAGCGCGCCTTCTGGCAGGTCAACGTTGCCAATGCGGGTGGCAACAGTGGCTCTTCGATTGCTCAGTTGATTGGAGGCTTCAAAACGCAAAAATTCATCGACGGCCGTGTTCAGAATGGGGGTTGCTGCATCTTCATGTGATCCGCTTCGGGCTGCTTGAAGGTCTGACATCAAGGAGGCCTTTTGCGCAGGATGCTCAAGCAAACTCAGGAGGGCATTGCCAATCAAGTTGGTGGTCGTTTCATGACCTGCGTTCAATAAAAAGATGCAGTTTTGAAGCAACTCCGTTTCACTCAAAACGTCTGCACTGTGTTCGGAAGATTCGCCTTGAATCAAGCGCGTCAGGACATCTTGCTCTGGGTTGCCAGGATGACGTCGGCGCTCGGCGACCAGATCGCGCAGGTAGTTTGAAAATTCTTGCACACTGCGATGACCCAAAGTTTCTTGCTCAGCGGTGAGTCGGGGCTCCAAAGCACCCAAGATGGCCAAGGACCAGCCTCGCAGGGGTCCGCGATCGGCATGCGGAACGTTGAGCAAATTGCCGATCACTTCGACGGGGATGGCCGATGCAAAGTCTTCAATCAAATCACCGTGTTGGCGTGCTTCGAGTTGATCGAGCAAGCTGTCCACCAACTGAATCAAACCCGTCTCCATGGCGTCAATGGAACGACGCGTCAGGGCGCCCATGATGAGCTTGCGCACACGTGTGTGGCGCGGCGCATCGTTGAAGACCAAGCTGTTGGTGTGGTGCTCGAACAGGGGTGCATCTTGGCCAGGCTTGGCAAAGGGGGCTTGGTTGTAAGGCTCGTGGTTGTACTTGGGCGCAAACTCTATGCGCTTGTCTGAACTGAACTTGGCGGCATCTTTGTAAACCGCCACCAAGTCTGCGTGGCGGGTGAGAAAAAACGAACCATCCGGCATTGGCTTGACCGGCGCTGCTTCGCGCAGGGCAGCATAGACGGGGTAGGGATTGGCCAAAAAATCTGCGGGTAAATTTCGCAAATCAAATTGGCTGCAGATGTCTTGCACTCGCTGTGCACTAAGAGCAGGTGTTTGCCAAGTGATGCTCATGATTTTTTACAAAAGGCTAGCATGGCGTCCAAGCATTCTTCAGGTGCTTCCACCATCATTTGATGCCCGGCATTGACCCATGCAACATGGCCATCGCGTGCCTTTTGGATCAAGCTTTGCGCCGCCTTAGGTGGGGTCATCTGATCTTTCTTGGCGAGCAGGAACAAGGTAGGGCACACCACCTGGGACATGGCTGTTTCGCCTTGATCGTATTGGTCGCAAGCTTTGAAGCCGATGTTGAAAATGTTTTCGCGAGGGTTGCTGGCCAAGACGCGCCGCATGAGCGCTTTGCTGCCGCCCAACAGCCATGTGCCTGGCCCCAAAGCGCTAGGCGGTGGTGCCAGAGTGGAATGCGAAAACACATTCACCATGTCGATGGCTTGATGTGGATTTTGAATTGAGTTTTCCAGCAAAGCAGGGGATACACGCATGGGATAAGCCGTGCCCACCATCACCAATTGGGAGACACGTTCGGGGTGTTCGGCAGCGGCTTGCATGGCGATGAGCGAGCCAAAACTGTGGCCAACCAAGATGGCCTTGTCGACACCCGCAGTGTCCAACAAAGCGATCACGCATTGCGCTGCTTCTTGCACCGTTGTGGGCGCTTTACCGCCGCTGCGACCATGTCCCGGTAAATCGATGGCCAGCACATTCCAGCCGTGGTTGGCAAAGTAGCGAGTTTGCAAAATCCAAACGCTGTGATCGTTGAGTACGCCGTGAATGAACACAGCTGTCGGTTTGCTGGGGTCAAATTCTTTGCCACCTGTGTAGGCATACAAAGGGGCGCCTTGAAAGGTGTAAATCATGCAGCACCTCCTGATGTCGGCGCTGCTTTTTCCGCTGCCCGAAGCGCGCGTTTTAAATCGTCGATCAGGTCCTCGGGATCTTCAAGGCCAATCGACAAGCGTACCGTGCCAGGACCTATGCCAGAGGCTTTCAAAGTCTCGTCATCCACTCGGAAATGCGTGGTGCTGGCAGGGTGAATCACCAAGGACCTGCAATCGCCTACATTGGCCAAGTGGCTGAAAACTTGCAGGGCTTCAATGAAAGCTTGCCCTTGTTGACGTGTGCCACGAATGTCAAAACTGAAGACCGACCCGGCGCCGCGGGGTAGCAATTGCTTGGCCAGTGCATGGCTGGGATGGCTCGCCAGCATGGGGTGACCTACGCGGCTCACCATGGCATGCGATGCTAAAAATTGCACCACCTTCTCGGTGTTGCTCACATGCCTTGCCATGCGCAAAGGCAAGGTTTCAATGCCCTGCAAAATGAGCCAAGCAGTGTGTGGACTCATGCATGCGCCAAAGTCGCGCAGTCCTTCGCGGCGTGCACGAAGTAAAAAAGCCCCGATGGTGCTTTCTTCGTTGAACACCATGTTGTGAAAGCCCTCATAGGCTTGGGTCAGCTCTTCAAATTTGCCTTGGGTATGCGGTCCTGACCAATCAAAACTGCCGCCATCGACCACCAGTCCACCAATCACGGTGCCATGACCTGACAAAAATTTGGTGGCGGAATGAACCACCAAGTCTGCGCCATGCGCCAAGGGTTTCATGAGCCATGGGGAGGTGAGGGTGGCATCCACCAGCAAGGGGACGCCGGCTTCATGGGCAATTTGACTGACCGCTGGCAAGTCCAGCACATCCATGCCTGGGTTGCCGACGGTCTCGCCAAAAAACAATTTGGTGTTGGGCTGAACGGCTTGGCGCCAAGCTTCTAAATCACCCGGCGCAACGAAGGTGGTCTCAATGCCAAATCGACGCAGTGTGTAGTGCAACAAATTGTGCGAGCCACCATACAAGGCAGAAGACGCCACGATGTGAGAGCCCGCGCCCATGAGGGTGGT
>RFVJ01000133.1 GCA_009928125.1 Betaproteobacteria bacterium | reverse complement strand
GCCAATGTCTTTGAGCCATTGCAGCAAGAAGGCTTTGGCTTCTTCGGCGCCATGGGTTCGTTTGGCGCGGTACTCTAAATCGTTCATGAAGCGACCAAACTCGTGCAAGCTGCCCACGGCGCGCGCAGAAAGTCGGCTGCTGAGGCTGTTGGAAAACAAGGCCTCAAACAAACTCAACTTGTATTGACTTGCCAAGGTGCCAAGGCCCGCCCACAAGTCTTTGATTTCTGCGCGATCAAAAAAACTTTGACCGCCCGATACTTTGTAGGGAATTTGCGCGCGTCGCAAAGCTTTTTCAAAAGGTTTGGCCATGTGATTGGCGCGGTACAAAATGGCGAACTCTCGGTAATCGCGGTACTGCACACCACCTGAGGTGGTGGCCGTGCCTGCGCGCAAAGATTGAATGCGGGCCACCACGCGATCGGCTTCGTGTTCTTCATGGTCGGCATCCATGACGCGCACGGGTTCACCTTCACCCAGTTCCGAAAAAAGCGTCTTGGGGTAGAGCTTGGGGTTGGGTTCGATCACGTTGTTGGCGGCACGCAAAATGGCACTGGTCGAGCGGTAGTTTTGCTCTAACTTGATCACTTTCAACTGCGGAAAATCTTGCGGCAAGCGTTTCAAATTGTCCAGCGTCGCACCGCGCCAACCATAGATCGACTGATCGTCGTCACCCACCGCGGTGAATCTGGCACGCTCGCCCACCAAGTGTTTCAGCACTTCGTACTGTGTGGCGTTGGTGTCTTGGTATTCGTCTACCAGCACATGGCCCATGGCCGCCTGCCAACGCTCTCGCACCTCTGGAAAATCGGCCAGCAATTTCAAGGGCAAGCCAATCAGATCGTCAAAGTCCACGCTTTGGTAGGCTGCCAAACGCTCTTCGTAGCGGCCCATGATGCGCGCGGTCACGCGTTCGTTTTCGGTTTTGGCAATGGCTTCGGCTTGCGCACTGTTCAAGCCGCTGTTCTTCCAAGCGCTGATGGCCCATTGCCACTGACGTGCCGTGTTGGCGTCTGTGGTGCCACCGCAATCCTTCAAGATGCTCACCACATCATCGGCATCCAAAATACTGAACTGCGGTTTGAGCCCCAGCACATGGCCGTCTTGCCGCATGATGCGCACGCCCAGTGCATGGAAGGTGCAGATCATGACTTCTTGCGCGCCTTTGCCAATCAGTTTGCGTGCGCGTTCGCGCATCTCGCTGGCTGCTTTGTTGGTGAAGGTGATGGCTGCAATGCGTTGGGGTTCTAAGCCCACTTCAATCAAGCGCGCAATTTTCTGTGTGATCACACGTGTTTTGCCCGAGCCAGCACCCGCCAACACAAGGCAGGGGCCTTTGACGTAGTTGACGGCTTCAAGTTGCGCGGGATTCAAACCAAAGGAGGGGGACGACATGCAATGAGGACAGAAACACCACAAGCCAGGTGAAGCGGCGTGGTCATGGGCCCATCATAGCGGGCAAATCGGGTTCAATTTCCAAGGCACAATGTGAACCATGTTAGATGTCTTGCGCGTCACTTTTCCCTTCTTTGCCTTGGTCTTTTGTGGCTACGTGGCTGCACGCAAACAAATGCTCCCCTTTGAGGCCATTCCCGGCCTGAATGGATTTGTGCTGTTTTTCGCTTTGCCTTGCATGCTGTTTCGCTTTGGTGCCAGCACGCCCATTGCACAGCTCTTGAACGCAGGTGCATTCTTCATGTACTTGTTTTGCGCTTTGATCATGGTGGCCTTTGTTTTGGCTGTCACCATGAACCGTCGAATCGGTTGGAACGATGGTGCATTTGGCGCCTTGGTGGGGGCGTTTCCCAATACCGGCTTCATGGGCGTTCCCTTGTTGGTGGCGCTCCTAGGGTCTGCCGCTGCAGGGCCTGCCATCGTGACCATCGTGATCGACATGGTCATCACCACGTCTTTGTGTGTGGCGCTTTCGCGTTTGGATGGTGCCACAATTGCCAGGCCCAGTCGACAAAACGGTGGCTTTGCTGGCCGATGCGGCGTCACCCGTTGCCTTGTTCACCATCGGGGCCGTGTTGGCACGATCGCAAAAAATTGCACACCATCAACAGCATGGCCCGCTCACATGGCTTGACTATGTGCCAGTGGCATTGATCAAATTGTTCTTGCATCCCATCTTGGTGTTGTTGGTGGGCTTGGCCGTCATTTCCATGGGCGTGCCCATCGATGTCTTCGCCCTCAAGGTGATGGTGTTGGTGGCGGCGCTGCCCAGTGCCAGCAACGTGGCCATGTTGTCAGAGCGCTTTGGCGCCGACAGCGGCCGCATTGCGCGAATCATTTTGGTCTCAACCGCCGCGGCCTTTCTCACCTTCTCGGCAGCGGTCGCCTTGCTGCAATAACAAGTTGCCTCAAATGGCCAGGGGGTCCACATCCACCAGCCATCGAATCAAGCCTTTGTGCGCAGGGTCTGTGCGCGATGCGTGCAGACACGTTTGAAGCAAATCCAAGACTTTGTGCAGCGATGCGCGTGAGGTGCTTTCAAGCAGCATTTGCGCTCGCTCGACGTTGGCCACACGCTGAATGCTCATGGGCACCGCCGAAAACACACTGACCTGTGCCAACATGGCCGCCAGGGCCGCATCTTCTTGCGCCATGTGTTGCAATTGCGCATGACCGTGGTTTAAAAAAGCTTGCGCCACCGCTTGCATGCGTGCATCGCATCGAACCAATGCCTGAAAACTGCTCGGTGGCAAGCCCGCAGCGAAGCGCTCTTTCAACTGTTGTTCTGCAAATGCAGGGTAGTCGTGTTGCTTCAGCGCTTCAAACAAGGGGTGCGCTGGGTGGAAAGTTTGAACCCACATTTCACTCGATGCGCTTTGTGCTGCATCACGGCCCGCCCGTCCGCCCGCTTGCATCAGCAAAGCGAACAAACGCTCTGGCGCCCTGAAATCGCTGGAGAACAATGCGCTGTCGGGGTTGATGGCCGCAACCAAAGTGATGCGCCGAAAGTCATGTCCTTTGGCAATCATTTGGGTGCCCACCAGCACATCAACTTCGCCGCTGTGCACGTTGGACAATTGGGCTTCGAGCGCGCCTTTGAGTTTGGTGCTGTCCGCATCAATGCGCATCACCCGCACAGCTTGTCCATCCGGACGTTTCACATCTGTCAGCAACTCGGTCAAATGTTCTTCCAGTTGCTCGGTGCCGCGACCCATGGGCGCAATGTCTGCATTGCCACACGCGGGGCAGGCACGCGGGACACGCTCAGTGAACCCGCAATGGTGACACCGAAGGGTTCGGTCAATTTTGTGAAACACCCGAAATGCGCTGCAATGAGCGCATTCACTTTTCCAATCGCAATCGGCACAGTGCAGCACCGGGGCATAGCCGCGACGATTGAGCAGCAACATGCTTTGCTCACCTCGGGCCACACGTGCTTGAATGGCTTCCAACAAGGGCGCAGACAAGACGGTTTTGCGGGGCTGATGGTTCATGTCCACGCGCCGCACAAAAGGCAGTTTGCCTGCGCCAATGCGCGCCGGCATTTGCAGGCGAACATAACGGCCGCCATCTTCGGCCGGCCGACTTTGGTGCCAACTCTCTAAGGAAGGTGTGGCCGAGCCCAAAATCACTTTCGCGCCTTCAAGCCTGGCGCGGTAAATGGCCAGGTCACGTGCGGAATACCTGGCACCTTCTTGTTGCTTGTAACTGGCATCGTGTTCTTCATCGACCACAATCCATTTCAGCTTGGGCATGGAAGCAAAGATGGCCATGCGGGTGCCCAACACAATGCGCGCTGAACCCTGGTGCGCTGCAAGCCAACTCTTCAAACGTTGCGGCCCGGTCATGCCACTGTGCATCGAGACCACACCTGCGGCCCCAAACCGCGCTTTGACGCGCGCTTCCAATTGCGGGGTTAGATTGATTTCGGGCACCATCATCAGCGCTTGCGCTTCAGGATCTTCTGCAAGGCAGCGCGCAACGGCTTGCAAATAAACTTCTGTTTTGCCACTGCCCGTTGCGCCATGGATCAAAAAGGGTCCTGCGGCTTCAGCCATTTGCGCCAGCACCTGGGCTTGCTGCGCTGACAAAGGCCAAGGCGATGCCAGCGCCGACTTCAAAGAATCTTCGGAGGCGCTGTGTTTGGTCAACCGGCGCGCCAGTTGGACGGGTGTCAGGTCGCGCAATTGCGGCGGCAAGGCTGCCAAGGCCACCTCGCCTATGGCGCGTTGGTAATACTGCGCTGTGAATTGAACCAACTGAAGCCAATGGGGGCTCAAGGGGCTGACACCGTCAAGCACAGCCGTCACATGTTTCACGGCACTCTGTGCAACATGCGAGGGGGCCTGCGAATGCACGCGCCAAACCACACCCAAGACTTCGCGCTTGCCAAAGGGGACGCGGACCAATTGACCCACTTGCGCCGGCAGGTCGGTGCAGTATGTGAGCAAGCCGCCCACCTGGCTGTGGGCTGGCGCCGAAACTGCGACGTCAAGCCACATGTGCATCAAGTCCTTTGTGTCGAAACTTCAAATTGAAGTTGTGGCTGCATTCTGTCATTTTCTTGCTCATAAATATTCTTGAAATCTCAGGTAAGTCGTTGTTTTTCAAGATCTTTAGAAGCAGTCCCAATAAACTGTGGATAACTTTGTTGAAAACTCAATCTGATGCCTCGGAAACCCTTGAAAAACAAGGCTTTCCTTGGATTGCTCGCGAACTGAGCAAATTCATTAAGATCAATTAAATCAATGACTTAGCGATGTCATGTGGCTGTCAGAAAGATCGTCTGCAAGCCCAAAATTTAAAATTCTCTCAAAATTGCTTTTGTGCATAAGTCAATAGAAAAAACCCAAAAATTTCAATATTTTTTTAATTTTTGAGGCATTTTCGCAGACGAATGACCGCCTTGACTCTGGGAGTCCTTGCGTCAAGGCAATTTATGGCGATGCCTTCACTTGGCTCAATGAATTTTGAATTTCTGAAACCGAGGGCAATTCGGACAACAGCTGCACATTTTGTCCGGGTGCATACCAAGCATACACAGGCACGCCGTTGCGTCCCAGGGCATTGAGGGCTTGGGTGATGGCCGGGTCGTAGCGCGTCCAGTCGGCGCGCAGCAGCAAAACTTTCTTGTGTGCAAAGTCTGCGATCAAGGTGGGGTTGCTGAAAGTTGTCTTTTTGTTGAACTGGCAGGTCACGCACCAAGCAGCCGTAAAGTCGACAAACACGGGTTGACCGGCCGCTCTGGCCTGGGCCACTTTGTCTTCAGACCATGCCTCCCACCTGACGCTGGAAGAAGTTTGTGGATCCTTGAGCTGGTTGGATTCAAGCTCAACGTGGGTCCAACTGCTGCCCCACTGCCACAACGCACCCAGCAGCACCAGTGCGGCGAAGCTTCGCAAAGCCACAGCAGATTGGCCTTGTTGTGCCAGCGCCCACAACATGAAGGCCAAACTGAGCAAACAAATCAGGAAGCCAGTGACACCCTCTGTGCCCACTTGCTGACCCAGCACCCAAACCAACCAGATGACGGTTGCAAACATGGGAAACGCCATGAACTGTTTGAACGTCAGCATCCATGCCCCTGGCCGTGGCAGACGGTTCACCCAAGCTGTGCTGAACGTCACCGCGATGAAAGGCAGCGACATGCCAATGCCCATGGCTGCAAAGATGGGCAGTGCTTGCCAAGCGGGAAGGCCGATGGCCAAGCCAAGTGAAGCCCCCATGAACGGTGCTGTGCAGGGAGATGCAATGACCACTGCAAACACACCAGACCACAGGGAATTGAGCCACGTCTTGGACCATTGAACACCGGCCACGCTGCTTGGCAACCACGATCCGAATTCAAACAAGCCGGACAGGTTCAGCCCCATCACCGCAAACAACATGGCCAGCCCGCCCACCACCCAAGGCGATTGCAATTGGAAGCCCCAGCCCAATTGAGATCCGGCTGCGCGAAGCGCCAACATCAAACCACCCAGCAATAAAAATGAAATCAACACGCCGGCTGTGAACGACCAGGCCGACAACTTCATCTCTTGGCGGCTGTCTGCGTGCTGTGTGATGTTCAGCAACTTGATGGCCAAAACTGGAAAAACACAAGGCATCAAATTCAACAACAAGCCACCCGCCAATGCCCCCAACAGCGCCAAGGCCCACGTGGCCCATGGCGCGGGCGTACTGCCAACGATGGAGGCCGCGGGCAGGGTTGCCGCTGTGGCATCTTCTGTGAACGTTTGCCACTGACCTTGCACAGGTGTGTTGAAGGACCATTGCAAACCTGTGGGTGCGTCGGCCTTGCCTTGCACCAACAGCCACGACATGTCCTTGGGGCTGTCCATGCGTTCACTGGAAACTTTCACTTG
>RFVJ01000132.1 GCA_009928125.1 Betaproteobacteria bacterium | reverse complement strand
GCCAAACACCAGCACACCAATGGAAATGCCAAATAGCAAGCGTGAATAGCGATAAGGGGTGACGGCAGCAATTGAACCGGTGCGCATGGCTGTCATGAGGGCGGTGTAGCCAAAAACACCGGCAACCAAGGCGGCACCAATCATCAAAGCCTGCGTCAACTCAAGCGACACAAAAGCCTTGCCATCCCACAGTGCGAAGCTTGCGCCCGCAAACAGCATGGTGCTAAAGCCATAAAAGCCAAGCACCTCCTTGGTCAGCGCAGGCGGTGCTGTGCGTGAGAATAAATCTCGTCCAACAAAACCCAGTGTACCGACCACCGCCAGCAAGGACAAAGCAGAAAAGTCATCGGCTGAAGGTCGCAAAATGATCATCACACCCAACAGGCCGGCCAAGATGGCTGCCCAGGTTTTACCGTCTACTTTTTCACGCAAGAAAATGCGTGCCCCGATGGCCACAAACAAGGGCGCAGCCTGCAAGATGGCCGTTGCCGAGGACATGGGCGTCAGGGCAATGGCCAAGATATAGAACAAGCGACCAAAGAACTCAAACACTGCTCTGTAAAGCATGCGCGGCGTCAATGCGTCCGGTTGAAACAGTGCTGTGCCTTTGCGTCGTGCCATCAGTGCAAAGATGCACAAACCGGCAACACCAAATATCATCAACACTTGGCCGACAGGCACGTGCTGGGTGACTGTTTTGAGAAAAGCATCCTCAATGGAAAAGCCTGCCATGGAGGCAATCATCCAAGCAATGCCAATGAAATTTTCTTTTCGACTTTGATTTGAATCAAGCATGCAGGCGGATCCACATGGCCGTTTGATAAAACGTCAAACTGATCAACCAGGCAACACACAAAGGCCAAGCAACCGACAGCGCCGTGAATGTCCAGCTCTTGGTCTCATTGCGAATCGTGGCAATGGTGGACACACAGGGCGTGTAGATCAAAGCAAATAACATGAAGCTGTAAGCACTGACCCAATCCATGTTGTGAACAATGGCGTCGATCAGGGCCTGTCCTTCATGGCCATAGATCACAGCCAGTGCCCCAATCACCACTTCTTTGGCCACAAAGCCAAACACCAAGGCCAAGGTCAGTTGTTCATTGATGCCCAAGGGTTGCAGCAGAGGGGCCATCCAATGGCTGAGCTGGCCCGCCCATGTTTCCAAACTTCCGGCAGTAGCGCCTTGCGGGAAATTGGTGAGCACCCAAATGAGCAACACACCCAGCATGATGAAGCGTGTGGTTCTGCTCAAGAAATGCCTGACTTCTTGCCAACCCTTTAACACCATTTGACGCAAGGTCGGCAAACGGTAGGGGGGAATTTCCAAAACAAATGCGTCGACGTTGACGTATTGCTTTTTAAAAATGACCGAGGTGAGCATGGCCATCAAAATACTCACCAAGTACAAAGAGAACAACACCCAGGGCGCTTGCTCGGTCGTGAACATCGCAGCGATGAACAACACAAACACCTGCAAACGCGCTGAGCACAACGAAAACGGAATGGTCAGCATGGTGAGGTAGCGCAGGCCTTTGGAGCGGATCACTCGCGTGCCCAGCAAGGCTGGCACATTGCAACCAAAGCCCATGAGCAACATCACAAAGCTTCTGCCATCCATGCCAAATTTGGACATCAAGGCGTCCATCAGGAAGGCAGCGCGTGACAAATAGCCGGTGTCTTCAACAATGCCAAGGAACAAGAAAAACAAAATGATGAGCGGCACGAAACTGGCCACCGTGCTGATGCCGTTGTACAACCCGTCCAACAGCAAGCCTTGCGCCATCGCAGGCAAACCACTCAACAGCGGTTCTAGCGCTTCGGTTCGCAAGCTTGCAAACAACCAGCTCATGCCGTCTTGCAGGGGCTTCCCAATGGCAAACACTCCTTCAAACAGCAGCAACATCACCGCAAAAAAGATCGGCAAGCCCAGCCAAGGATGAAGCAGCACTTTGTCGATGCGCTCTGTGAGTTGGTGAGAGGCTTGGGCTGGCACCATCACGCCGGTTTGGAAAGCTTGCTCTACCTTGGAAGGTGTCAAAGCCTGCGGTGCTTGTGCTTTCAAACCTTCACGCATGAGTTTCTGCAGTTGCGCCGTGCCCTGCCCGTATTTGGCAGACAGCAAGCACATCGGCAAACCTAAATTTTGACTCAACACTTCAGGCTTGATGGTGATGCCTAGTGCACTGGCCTCATCCGCCATGTTCATCACCATCACCACGGGGATGCCTTGCGATGTGACTTGCGACAACAAGTTCAATTGGCGGTCCACCTGAGACGCATTCATCATGAACAAGATGAGATCAGGCTTTTGCGTTTGCAAATAAGTGGTGACCACTTGTTCGTCGTCTGAGTAGCCATTGAGATCGTAAATGCCAGGCAAATCTATGAGCTGCGCCATTTGATCACCCACCAACAAGCGCGCTGAAAGCAATGACACCGTGAGACCTGGCCAGTTGCCCACTTTGGCATGCGCGCCCGTCAAGCGGTTAAGCAAGGTGGACTTGCCCGTGTTGGGCATGCCAATGAGAACGATTTTTTTCATGGCGCAGCCATCAACTCAAGCAGGGGCACCACCGTGATTCTCTGGGCATCGATGCGGCGCATGATGACCTCTGTGGTGCCCACTCGCACATGAATCGGACCCCCCATGCTGGCTTTGCGCAAGACCTGAACGACGCCTCCTTCGCGCAGACCCATCGCTGCCAATCGCTGACGCAATTCAATTTCCGCTTGAATGCCAGTGATCTTGCCCTGATCACCCACTTGAAAATGGTCGAGCGCAATCACCGCTTCCCGTCTTGAAGTGGCCTGAAGGATGGGAGGATTGGAAGACAAAGATCGCACAAATGAGAATTATTCTTATTTAGATTCTAATGCATCTGAAGCGCTTCTCGCATGAGGACGTTCACAAACCTTGCGCTATCTCAAGAAAAGACGTGCTGAACGGATTGCGCTCACTTATAGTGAACTCACCTTCAGACACCTTGTTTTGAACATGAAGCTCATCCGCATCCATGACCTGGCCGCGCAGGACATCCAAGCCATTTGGCAACTTGCCACAAAACCTTGCCCACCCCTTGAGGGCACTGTTGCTTGGTCTTTTGAAGGCAATGGCATTCGCACTCGAACCACCTTTCTCCAAGCATTTCGGGAGTTGAAGCTTCAGTTTGTGGAGTTGCCCAATTTGCTCAAGACGTCTGAACGTGCTTGCGACTTGGCGGGCTACCTCGATCCGTTTTATGACATTTACGTCCTGCGTGATGGCAATCAAGAACGCATGATGGAATTTGCCAAGGCTTCACACCGACCTGTCATCAATGCCATGACTTCAAAGGGCCATCCCTGCGAAGTTTTGACAGACGCCTTCTCCATTCAAAACACCTTAGGGCCTTTGACCAACATCAAAATCACGCTTTGGGGTCCGCCAACCAATGTACTGACGTCATGGCACGAGTTGGCCCAAGTGTTAGGCTTTGAGGTTCTTCATGTTTGCGATGCGCAGTTCCATGAAAAGAAAGATCACGTTCGATTTGTTGAAAAAATGAACAGCGCGACAGACGTGATCATCACGGACAGTTGGCCACAAGGTTATGAAAACACCTTGTGGTCACTCAATGCGAATCAATTGGCCGCCATGGGTGATCCCAAATTGATTGCCACGCCGCCATTTCACATCGGACAAGAAATTGCAATGGACCCTTTGATTTACAAGGGCTTCATGGGTTACTTGCAGAAAATGGATTTGCTACCGGTCCAAAAAGCCATTTTGACTTACCTGCTCTCCAAGCCATGAACGGCATGAAGTGGTGATCAGTGCAAATTGCGCTTGCCTGACTCACTGCTCAGTGCGTCCAAGACAAACATGGGAATGTCCACGTCAAATTTTTCGCCATCTTCTGCCACGCAGAAATAGCTGCCGTGCATGGTGCCCGTGGGTGTGCGCAAGCGCGTGCCACTGGTGTACTGAAACTTTTCACCAGGTTGTAGCAAAGGTTGGTAGCCCACCACGCCCAAGCCCTTGATTTTCTCGTGCAGGCCATTGGCGTCGTTCACACTCCAAGACCTGGAGATGACCTGCGCGGCAATGTCACCCGTGTTGAGGATGGTGATGCTGTAAGCAAAGGTGTAAAGGTCACCCGCAGGATCGGACTGCTCGGGCAGATCAGGGCATTGGCCACGGCAGGTGCCAGGGGCGGTACTGCAGGCTCTCCCACACCCTCAGGCGACCGGGTGCTGGGCACAATCCAAGTTTCCACAACCGGTGATTGCGCCATGCTGACCAAGGGGTAATTGGTGAAATTGTTTTGTTGAACCACACCGGCTTGAATGTCGATTTTTCCAAACAAGGCGGCCGTTAATGCAAAGTTGACCGAGCTTTCGACCTGTTGTGCCACAGTACCTGGATTGACCACCGTGCCGCAATCGATGGCACACACCACGCGGTGCACACGCGGCATGCCGTCCTTGATCGACACTTCGGCCACTTGCGCCACGATAGAGCCAAAGGACTCATGCAGGGCCACGCCATGCGCGTGACCTGCGGGCAGCGCAGACCCCCACTTGGCTTTTTCTGCCGCCAACTTCAACACGGCCGCATAACGGGGTGCGTCTTTGAGAAGCGCCATCCGAAACGCAACAGGGTCTTGCTTGGACGCCACTGCCAACTCGTCGATGAAACTTTCTGAGAAAAACGCATTGTGAGAGTGCCCCACAGAACGCCAGAACCCAATGGGTACACCCATCTTGGTGGACACATGCGACATGCGCTGATGCGCAAAGCCGTAAGGCAAATCAAACAAGCCCTCTGCTGTTGTTTTGTCGGGTGCATCGACTGGGCCAGACAGCGCTGGCAAAACACGCGACATCCAGCGCGGTGAAATGGCATCACCCGCCGATTTAATTTGCAAGCTCTCAACTTGACCTTGCACATTCACCGCAGCACTCAACTGCGCCACATGCATGGGACGGTAATAGTCATGCGTCATGTCTTGTTCGCGCGTCCAGACCAATTGCACCGGCGCGCCGTCCGCAGCCATGGCCAATTGCGTGGCTTGCACCACCACATCCACTTCCAAACGTCGGCCAAAGCCGCCGCCTAACAAAGTGACATGCACTTTGACTTTGTCGTCCGACAGCCCCGCCACTTTGGCTGCTGCGGCACGTGCCAAGCCGGGCACTTGGGTGGGTGCCCAAATTTCCAATTGCCCGTCTTTGAATTGCGCCGTGCAATTCATGGGCTCCATGGTGGCGTGTGCCAAATAAGGGGCCGAGTATTGCGCTTGAATGACGCGCGCAGCTCCGGCTTCAGCTTTCACGGCATCGCCTTGCTCATAAAACGTGAAGCCGCTTTCTGTTTTGAGTTTGTCGTGCAGTTCTGTTGCAATGCGCTGGGTATCGATGGCGCCTTCTTTGCGCTGCGCCCACTCAGCTTTGACCTTTTGTGCCGCTTGTTGGGCATGCCACGTCGTTTTGGCAATCACCGCAAAGCCTGGTGCAGAGCCCGCAGCGCTGGAAAGTTGAACGCATTTAACAACGCCAGGCATGGCCAGCGCTTCTTTGGCGTCGATGCTGCTGAGCGTGCCACCCATCTGCGGCACTTGCACGATGCTGGCAAACAGCATGTTGGGCACGCGCACATCGATGCCAAATACGGCACTGCCATTTGTTTTGGCAGGCACGTCTCCGCGCGGTGTGGCTTGACCCATCAAGCGCCAATCTTTGCGATCTTTCAGAACAACATTGCCAGGTGTTTGGCCTGCAGCACCTTTGGCAAATTCACCATAATGCGCAGACTTGCCGGAAGCATGACTGACCACGCCATCTTTCACGCTCAACTCTTTGGCAGACACTTTCCACTGATCTGCAGCCGACAACAACAAACTGGCTTTGGCAGTAGCCGCTGCAGTTCTCAAGTGGTCCCAAGCATCTTTGACAGACGATGAACCGCCGGTGGCATTGACGCCCAATTCACGTGCCACTTTGCTCACGATCCACTCGCCTGTTTTGACCATCATGGGCTTGTCTGGGCCTTCTGATTTCAGGGGGTGGAAGGGCAAGGTGCCCACAAACATGGCCACGTTGCCGTAGATGGCGTCGTGACCTGCTTGTTCTAAGCGAACTTGCTTGAGGGGCACGTCTAATTCTTCAGCCACCAGCATGGCCAGTGCATTGTGAATGCCCTGCCCCATGTCGCTGCGGTGCATGGCCAACACCACGCTACCGTCTTTGGCAATTTTGATCCAACCATTAAGAGCGACATCACCTTCGGTGAGCAGCATGTTGTCGGGCTTGCCTAAACGTGAACGGGGGGGCATGACGCCCCAGCCA
>RFVJ01000131.1 GCA_009928125.1 Betaproteobacteria bacterium | reverse complement strand
CAACAAAATGGCGTTTTTGGTCACCAGGCCCATCAGCATCACCATGCCAATCATGGAAAAAAGGTTCAAAGTGGTTTGCGTGAGCCACAAAGAAAGCATGACCCCCATCAAGGCCAGTGGCAGCGATGCCATGATGGCAATCGGCTGTTTGAAACTGTTGAATTGACTGGCCAAGACAATGTAGATGAACAACACGGCCATCAACATGGCACTCAAGATGGCCGCGAAGGCATCTTGCTGATCTTTGGTCGATCCTTGCAAGTCAAAGTAAATGCCTTCGGGTGGTGTGGTGGCTTTCATCATGGCCTGCACATCTGCACCCACATCGCCGGCAGGCCGCCCTTCGACACTTGCAAAGATGGCTTCACGCCGCATTAAATTTTGGCGCCGAATCACCTCAGGGTTGGCTGTGGGCTCGATGCGTGCCACCCTGGCCAATTCAATGGCTTGGCCCTCTTTGGTATAAGCAACGGGCAATTTGTGCATTTGAACCAAATGCTGACGATCGAGTTCGGGCAATCGCATCACCACCTGGACTTGTTCGCCATCACCCGCCAACCAGGTTGTGGCAACTTCGCCGTTGACATAGGCCCGCAGCGTCTGCGCAACTTGCGAAGCGTTCAAGCCCAGTTCTCGGATGGCCAATGCATCCAGTTTGACGCTGTAGGCTGTCAGTCCGGGCTTGACAGAAAGGTCCACGTCCACAATGCCAGGAATGCTTTTGATCTTTTCAGCAAAGTCTTTGCTGAACTGGGCCAAACGTTCGGCATCATTGCCCAGCACTGCAATGTAGATGGGCCTGTCGAGGCCAATGGCCACCTCAATGCCAGAGATGGGCTGCGTCAACTTGCGAAGCACCTCTTCAATTTGCTTTTGCGTTCGTTGTCGTTCATGTTTGGGTTTGAGGACAATGTTGACGGCCGCCTGATTTCGGCCCACCAAAAATCCCGCATCACTGCCGCCAATCACGGTCACCACCGTTTCAACTTCAGGCACTGATCGAATGGCGGCTTCAACCTGAGCCAACTTGTCGCTGCTGCGTGGCAAGCTAGACCCCACCGGCAAGCGCATGGTGATTTGAATCAGCCCACGATCGGTTTGTGGAATGAATTCAGTGCCAACCACTTTGGTCAGTAAAAATGCAATCACCAAACTCAACAACGCTCCCCAAAGCACCAAAGCGCGGTGTGACAACTTCAGCCAAGGCCCAAGTTGCAACTTGCGAGTGTCAAAAATCCAATGAACCAAAGCCTCATAAGAAGCATGACAGCGATCCATGAAACGATCAACCCAGTGGATCGAATAGCCCAGGACGGGTACCCGGTTCAAATTGGCATTGGCAGGCTCTGGCCAGACACTGGACAGCATGGGATCCAAGGTAAAGCTGACCAACAATGAAATGATCACTGCGACGACCACCGTGATTCCGAATGGGAAAAACAAGCGACCCGTGATGCCATCCATGAACGCCATGGGGACAAAAACGGCACAAATGGCGAAGGTCGTGGCCAAAACAGCCAAGCCAATTTCTTGGGTCCCCTCCAGGGCTGCTTGAACATGGGATTTGCCCATCGCCAAATGCCGCACAATGTTTTCACGAACCACAATGGCATCGTCAACCAACAAGCCGATGCACAAGGACAAGGCCATCATGGTCATGAAATTGAGCGTGAATCCAAAAGCCTGAACCGCAATGAAACTGGAAATGACCGAAATGGGCAGCGTTAATCCTGTGATCACCGTGCTTCTCCAAGACTTCAAGAAGAGCAACACGATGACAACCGTGAGCAAAGCACCCTCGATCAAGGTTCTTTGGACGCCCGCCAAAGACGCTTTGACCCAATCGCTGTTCAAGCTGATGGTGCGTATTTCCACATCCTTGGGAATTTGATTCTGAAGTTCAACCAAAGCCGCCTTGATGCCTTCGCCTGTGCTCACAATGTTGGCATCTTGCTGTTTGAAAACCTCAATGCTGATCGCACGCTGACCATTGATTCGCGCCAAGGATTCAAGTTCTTTTTCACGCAGGTAGAGCTTGCCAAGGTCTGCCACGGTCACTGGCAAGCCACCGCGCTGCTGAACCACGGTGGCATCCAAGTCCAAATAATTTTTCGACCTTCCTTCCATGCGCAAGATGCCATCTTGAACTTCATTGGAGATCAAACCAATGGGCGCATCTTGATTTTGAGCTTTGAGTGCACTGCCGATGTCGGAAGGAAGAATGCCATTGGCGCGCAATTTTTGTGGGTTCAAATCGATGCGGATTTCACGCGTTGCGTTGCCAGAAATTTTGATGAAGGCAACGCCATCAATTCTTTGCAAGCGCCGAACCACTTGCAATTCAGCCAACATGGACACATCCCGATGCGTCTTGGATGGCGACAAGACACCAATCACCGCCACTGGCTCTGAAGCTTCATTGTTCACGCGCAATACCAAGGGGGTTTTGGCATCTTTGGGAAACGCAGCTTGCACGGCCGCAATTTTGTCCCGAACATCTTGCATGCCACGGGCCATGTTGGCATTCAAATTAAATTCGACACTGGTTTGGCTGCGGCCCTCGAAAGAACGTGAGGTGATGCGTTTCACGCCGGCAATGCCATTGAGGGCTTCTTCAATCTTTTTGGTGATTTCTTCTTCCACTGATTGCGGTGATGCGCCTGGATACAACACATCGACATAGGCAATTGGCAGGTTCAAATCAGGGAGTTGCTCAACCCCCAATTTGGCATAGGAAAAGATGCCCAAAACACACAAGGCAAACATCACCATGACCGCAAAGACAGGCCTTGCAATCGAGACGCGGGTCACCCACATCAGCGCTTGACCTCGACCTTGGTGCCTTCTTTCAGGCCCTCAAATCGAAGCGCCAACACCACATCGGTGGCTTTAAGACCCTCCAAGATGGCCATGCGCTGACCCTGTGAATCTTTTTTGCCAGGCGTGACTGTTTGACGTTTGAGCACGCCCTCTTGAATGACCCAAACGATGCTCTTGCCACTTTCCTCTTGGACAGCCGTGATGGGCAAGGTCAAGACCTCTTGGCTCAGTGCATGCGCATGTTGCGCCATGCCCATCAAACCTGGGCGCAGCAGAGGTGAAGGGGGGGACTGCTCAAAGCTTAAATACACGGGCAGTGCACGCGACCCTGCATCGTTGCCAGGCCCCACGCGGTCCAATCGAAGGACGATGGCTTGGCCAAGGCCTTCAAATTGAACTGGTATCTTCAAGCCTGGTTGGAGGAATTGGCTCGCAGACGCGTCGACCATGGCCTTGAACTCCAAGCGCGCTGGATTGAGCACCTGAAGCACTTCTTGTCCAGGCGCAACTTTCTCACCCACATTCACCAAGCGACGTGCCACAACACCCGAAAATGGGGCTGTGATTGCCGCATCTGCCATTTGTTTCGAGTGCGCGATGGCAGCCGACTCGGCTGCTTTCAATTGTGCCAAATTGGCAGCCAAGTTGGCCTGCGAACTTGCCAACGCTGTTTCTGAAATGAAACCTTGGCGTGCCAAATCTTGATTGGCTTTGTGCTGTGTCAAACTCAGCTGATAGGCTCTTTGGGCAGAGCTCACTGCTGCTTCACGTTCTTCCGTTCTTGAACTTAAATCACGGACATCGATTTCAGCCAAGATTTGACCTCTTTGAACCGCTTGCCCCTCTGCCACGAGCAAACGAAGCAAAGTACCGCCAGTTTGACTGCGCAACGTGGCTGATTCCGAGGCCACCAAGGTGCCTGACATGTCAATCTGTCCGGACAATGCCTGCAATTGCGCTTGCGTCACCTCAGAAGCTTGAAAGACTTTCACGACAGCATCTTTGAGTGGCGATGCTTTGGCGCGTTGTTGCTGCCAGTACCAAGCACCACCGCCCAATGACAGCAGCACGATCACAGACAGTAGCAAGCGGATGCGTGAATTGAATTTCATTCAAGGACAGCAGAGATCAATCGACACGAACGCAATCAGCGTAGTAACGCTTCACACCGTCTTCGCCCTTTTCTTCCACCAAACCATGAATGTCGGTCTCAAAGCCTGGACACTGCAAATTGAACTCGCGAGAAAACTTCAAATAATCCACGATCTTCTTGTTGAAGACTTCGCCAGGCACCAACAAAGGAATGCCTGGTGGATACGGTGTCACCAAGCCCACGGTGATGCGGCCTTCCAATTCGTCAATGGCCACACGCTCTGTCTTGCGACGGGCAATTTGCGCATAGGCATTTGCTGGCGTCATGGCAGGCGTGAGATCCGACAAATACATGTCGGTGGTCAGGCGTGCAATGTCATATTTGGCATACAGCGCGTGAATGTGTTGGCACAAATCACGCAAGCCCATGCGCTCATATTTTGGTTGCTTCTGGCAGAACTCCGGCATGATGCGCCACATGGGTTGGTTGCGGTCGTAGTCATCTTTGAATTGCTGCAAAGCCGTCAGCAGCGAGTTCCAACGGCCCTTGGTGATGCCGATGGTGAACATGATGAAAAAGCTGTAAAGGCCCGTCTTTTCAACCACCACGCCGTGCTCAGTCAAAAATTTGGTCAACACAGAAGCTGGAATGCCAGTCTTGTCAAACTTGCCATCCAAATTCAAACCTGGGGTCACGATGGTGGCTTTGATGGGGTCCAGCATGTTGAAGCCATCGGCCATTTGACCAAAGCCATGCCACTTGCTGCCTTTTTTCCGTGAGTCGCTGCGGATGATCCAGTCCTCAGCGCGGCCAATGCCCTCATCGACCAAGCTTTCAGGGCCCCACACTTTGAACCACCAGTCTTTGCCGTACTCGTCATCCACTTTGCGCATGGCGCGGCGGAAGTCCAAGGCTTCGGCAATGCTTTCTTCCACCAAAGCTGTGCCGCCTGGTGGTTCCATCATGGCTGCCGCCACGTCGCAACTGGCAATGATGCTGTACTGTGGGCTGGTGCTGGTGTGCATCAAATAGGCTTCATTGAACAGATGCCTGTCCAACTTGTTATGTTGCGAATCCTGAATCAACACATGGCTGGCTTGGCTGATACCTGCCAACAATTTGTGAATCGACTGCGTGGCATAGACCACAGACTTTTGGGGACGTGGCCGCTTCTTGCCCATGGCATGGTAAGTGCCATAAAACGGATGAAAAGCCGCGTGTGGCAACCATGCTTCGTCAAAGTGAAGGTTTTCCACATAGCCATCCAGCATGCCTTTGATGGTTTCTGTGTTGTACAGCACACCGTCGTAGGTCGACTGTGTCAGCGTCATCACGCGTGGCTTGACTTTTTTTGCATCAATGCCTTTGAGCAAGGGATTGGCCTTGATCTTGGCTTGAATGTTGGCCACTTCAAATTCACTTTGAGGGATCGGTCCAATGATGCCGTAGTGATTGCGAGTGGGTTTCAGAAAAACGGGGATGGCTCCCGTCATGATGATGGCATGCAAGATGGATTTGTGACAGTTGCGATCGACCACCACCACATCGCCTGGTGCAACGGTGTAGTGCCACACCATTTTGTTGGAAGTGCTGGTGCCATTGGTCACAAAGAAACAGTGGTCGGCATTGAAAATGCGCGCCGCATTGCGTTCGCTCTCACCAATCGCGCCGTTGTGGTCCAACAATTGGCCCAATTCTTCAACGGCATTGCAGACATCTGCACGCAGCATGTTTTCACCATAAAACTGGTGGTACATCTGTCCCACAGGGCTCTTCAAAAATGCAACGCCACCTGAATGGCCTGGGCAGTGCCATGAATAGGATCCATCTTCAGCGTAGTCGAGCAATGCTTTGAAGAAAGGTGGTTGAACACCTTCTAAATAGCTTTTGGCTTCGCGGATGATGTGACGCGACACAAACTCAGGCGTGTCCTCAAACATGTGAATGAAGCCATGCAGTTCACGCAAGATGTCGTTGGGGATGTGGCGTGATGTTTTGGTTTCACCATAAATGTAGATCGGCACATCGGCGTTCTTGCGTCGCACTTCTTCAATGAATGCACGCAAACTTAAAACGGCTGGGTCCAGGTCTGGGCCGGGTGTGAACTCTTCATCGTCAATGGACAAAATGAAAGCACTGGCACGCGATTGCTGTTGCGCAAACTGTGACAGGTCGCCATAACTGGTCACACCCAAGACTTCAAAGCCCTCTGTTTCGATGGCCTGCGCCAAGGCACGGATACCCAAACCTGAGGTGTTCTCAGAGCGGTAGTCTTCATCGATGATGACGATCGGAAAACGAAATTTCATAGGGGACCTGCCTTGGGTCAAAAAAAGGACAACAGGGGCGAAGTGTAATGAATAAACGGCCTTTCAGAAGCGCTAGAGGTCAAGAATCTGCCTCTTAACTGCTATACTTGCGGGCTTCGGAGCGGTGGATGAGTGGTTTAAGTCGCACGCCTGGAAAGCGTGTGT
>RFVJ01000014.1 GCA_009928125.1 Betaproteobacteria bacterium | reverse complement strand
GCAGTGCTCGAAGCGAGGCTTGAATTGGGGTTGTTCACAGTGCAATGAATTGGAAGGTCTGGACGCCAACTATACTATCGGAGTTCATGCAATTACCCGCGCTTAGCCTAGGAAAACGCTTCACCCTGCCCCGTCCCATGGGATCGGCAGATGCTGTGCTATTGGCCCAATTGGCCGAACGCGAAAAAGCCCTAGGCCGGCTGACCGCCGTGGTGACCTCAGACGCTGCGGACACCCAACGGCTGATGGACGAGGTGGCCTTTTTTGCCCCTGGCCTGCGCTGCGCCATTTTTCCGGACTGGGAAACGTTGCCCTACGACACGTTTTCTCCCCACCAAGACCTGATCAGTGAACGCTTGGCGACTTTGTGGCGCATCAACCAGCGCGACAAAGCCGAGGGCGCCGACTTGGTGTTCATTCCTGCCACCACGGCCCTTTACCGTCTGGCACCGCCTGCATTTTTGGCAGGCTACACCTTTCACTTCAAATCCAAACAAAAACTGGACGAAGCCAAGCTCAAAGCCCAATTGACCTTGGCTGGCTACAGCCACGTCAGCCAAGTGGTCAGCCCCGGCGAGTATGCGGTGCGAGGTGGCCTGATCGACTTGTTTCCAATGGGCTCTCAAGTGCCCTACCGAGTCGATTTATTTGACAACGAAATTGACTCTATTCGTACCTTTGATCCTGACACGCAACGCAGTTTGTACCCGGTGCCTGAAGTGCGCTTGCTGCCGGGACGTGAGTTTCCCATGGACGAAACTGCGCGCAGCAAGTTCAGAAGTCGCTGGCGTGAGTTGCTCGAGGGTGACCCCACCAAAAGTCGCATTTACAAAGACATGGGCAACGGCGTTGCAACCGCGGGCATTGAGTATTACTTGCCCTTGTTCTTTGAAGAAACTGCCACGGTCTTTGACTACTTAGGCGCTGGCACCGATACGCCCGCCACTTTGGTCTTGCATGGCGATCTCGAACCGGCTTTTCAGCGCTTTTGGCAAGACACCAAGGATCGCTTTCGCTTGGTCCAAGGCGACCCTGAGCGTCCCGCACTTCCGCCTGAGGCATTGTTCTTAACAGCCGAGCAGTTTTACTCAGGCACTCACCAACATGCCCAATTGGCACTTCGGCACAGTGCCGATGCAGGGTTCGACAACACCTTCGCCCAAGTACTGCCCGACCTCACCGTGGTGCGTGGCGCTGAAGAACCATTGGCCAAACTGCAAGCGCACATTCGCGCCACAGCCAACCGCGTGCTGATCTTGGCCGAAAGCTCAGGTCGCAGAGAAAGTTTGCTCGACTTCTTGCGTGCCAGTGGCCTCAACCCGCCCGCCTTTGATGACCTTCAGGAATTTCTAGCCAGCGACGAAAAAGTGGGCATTGCCACCGCGGCCTTGAATGCAGGTTTTCATTGGTTTGAAGCTGGCATTGACCTGGTCACTGAAACCGAATTGTTTGCGGCCGGAATCACCACGCGCAGACGTAAAAAACAAGAGCAAGTCAGCGACGTTGAAGCCCTCATCAAAGATTTGTCAGAACTCAATGTGGGCGATCCTGTGGTTCACAACGCCCACGGCATTGGCCGTTACCGCGGTTTGGTCAACATGGATTTGGGTGAGAAAAATCCAGATGGCACGCCGGCGTTGCAAGAGTTTTTGCATTTGGAATATGCCGACAAGGCCACACTGTATGTGCCTGTGAGTCAGTTGCAGTTGATTGGTCGTTACACAGGCGTCAGCGCCGACGAAGCGCCTTTGCACCGTTTGGGCAGTGGCCAATGGGAGAAAGCCAAACGCAAGGCGGCTGAGCAAGTTCGAGACTCTGCAGCCGAGTTGTTGAACATTTATGCCAGGCGTGCCGCGCGCGAAGGTCACCCTTTCCGCTACAGCCCCCAAGATTACGAAGTCTTTGCCAACGACTTTGGTTTCCAAGAAACTGCCGACCAAAATGCCGCCATTCATGCGGTCATTCAAGACATGATCAGTCCTCGCCCCATGGACCGCTTGGTGTGCGGTGATGTGGGCTTTGGCAAAACCGAAGTGGCCTTGCGAGCCGCTTTTGTGGCTGTCACAGGCGGCAAACAGGTGGCCATTCTGGCCCCCACCACCTTGTTGGCAGAACAACACTTTCAAACCTTGAAAGACCGTTTTTCGAAGTGGCCAGTGAAGGTTGCCGAAGTGTCGCGTTTTCGCTCTGGCAAAGAGGTGAACGAGACCCTCAAAGGCTTGGCCGATGGCACCGTGGACATTGTGGTGGGCACACACAAGTTACTGAGCGAGTCCACCAAATTCAAAAACTTAGGACTGCTGATCATTGATGAAGAACATCGCTTTGGCGTCCGCCACAAAGAGGCCATGAAGGCGATGCGCGCCGAGGTGGATGTGCTGACTTTAACCGCCACACCCATCCCACGGACTTTGGGAATGGCACTTGAAGGCATTCGCGATTTGAGCGTCATTGCCACAGCTCCGCAACGTCGTTTGGCCATCAAAACATTTGTACGCAATGAAGGCACTGGCGTGATTCGCGAAGCCGTGCTGCGCGAGTTGAAACGGGGCGGTCAGGTTTATTTCTTGCACAATGAAGTTGAGACGATCGAAAACCGCCGTCAAAAATTAGAAGAAATATTGCCTGAAGCTCGCATCGCAGTGGCCCACGGCCAAATGCCCGAGCGCGATTTGGAAAAAGTGATGCGTGATTTTGTGGCGCAGCGCTACAACATCTTGCTCTGCTCGACCATCATTGAAACTGGCATTGATGTGCCCACTGCCAACACCATTGTGATTTCAAGGGCCGATAAGTTTGGTTTGGCACAGTTGCACCAATTGCGTGGCCGTGTGGGACGGAGTCACCATCAAGCCTATGCCTACTTGATGGTGCCCGAAATTGACGGCCTGACCAAACAAGCGTCACAACGATTGGATGCCATTCAGCAAATGGAAGAATTGGGCAGCGGCTTTTATTTGGCCATGCACGATTTGGAAATACGCGGCGCCGGTGAAGTGCTGGGAGAGAACCAAAGCGGCAACATGATGGAGATTGGTTTTCAGCTGTACAACGAAATGCTGAACGAAGCCGTGCGTTGCTTGAAAGCGGGCAAGGAGCCAGATTTGCTCAGCCCCTTGTCAGCTGCGACCGACATCAATTTACATGCCCCAGCCCTCTTGCCCAACGATTACTGCGGCGATGTGCACTTGCGTTTGTCTTTCTACAAGAAACTGGCAACTGCCAAAACCTCCGACCAAATTGATGGTCTGCTCGAAGAAATTGTGGACCGATTTGGCAAATTACCGCCACAGGCACAAACCTTGATGGATGTCCATCGATTGCGTGTTCTCAGCATGCCCTATGGTGTTGTCAAAGTCGATGCATCACCCGGCGTGATCGTGATCAGCTTCAAGCCAAACCCACCGATTGAGCCGATGCGCATCATTGAGTTGATTCAAAAGAACAAGCACATTCAATTGGCCGGTAACGACAAGTTGCGCATTGAGCGTGATGCAACTGAGCCACTTCAAATTGATTGCCTTTGACATGGACTCCACCCTCATCAACATTGAATGTGTCGACGAGATTGCCGATGCCGCAGGACGCAAAGCAGAAGTGGCCGCCATCACCGAAGCCGCGATGCGTGGAGAAATCACCGATTACAAAGACAGCTTGCGCAAGCGCGTGGCCTTGCTCAAAGGTGTCACTGTGGCGCACATGACTGAGGTCTTGAACAACAGGCTGCAACTCAATCCTGGCGCTGAAAAATTGGTCAAAGCTTGTCAATCTGCAGGCATGAAAGTGCTGTTGGTTTCAGGCGGTTTTACTTTTTTCACAGACCATGTTCGCGATCGCCTCGGGATTAACTGGACACGTTCTAATGTGCTGGAAATGGTGAATGGCGAACTGACTGGCCGCATGGTCGACCAAGACTGGGGCGACATTTGCGACGGTGAAGAGAAGCGCAAGATGTTGTTGCAAACCTGTGCGCAAATGGGAATTGAGCCTTCTCAAGCCATTGCCATGGGCGATGGTGCCAATGACTTGCCCATGATGGGTGTGGCAGGTTTGTCAGTGGCCTATCACGCCAAACCCAAGGTGCGTGAGCAAGCCATGGTGGCCATTGAAGAAGGCGGCCTCGACCGCCTTTTGGACGTGTTTGAAAAAGCCTGACAACGCTGCGGCATTCATCGCAGCAGGATGTTATGCCGCTTAAGCTTTGCGGTGAACCTGTGGCACGCCTGCCGTCACCTCAAACTTGGCCAAGGTTTCAATTTTGGTTTGGGGTTGACGCACATCGTCGACCACACGCAATTCAGTTTGAATGTGCTGGGTCGTGAACTCCACCACACCATAGCCTTTGCGCTCGCTGTCTGCAAAAATGAAATGGGGGTTTTCAGCCAAGCGCTCTGCCAGCTTGGCGTTGCCAGCTGAACGCGCCGTGATGCCCGCACCACAAAACTCCACACCCAATTTGGCACTGTCGTCCTTGTAGGCGTCGGCCATGACATGACCCACCCAGTTTTCATGGACATCGCCGCCAATGAGTGCAAACCTGACGATCGCGGTATTGCCGATCGTCGAGCAAATAAATATTGGCCAATTTGCCGTAGGCCACTTGGCCATAAATGCGCATTTCTGCCCCACGCGCTAATCCTTCCAGCGAGCGCGTCAGCGCACTGGCACGCAGCGGCATGTGCTCGTAAAAGGCTTGATAAGCTTGGGCTCGCTGCGCCTCAAAATTGAAGGTGATGTTGCCACTGAAACCTCGCACCCAACCCGCATAGTCGTTGGACACTTCGTGGTCATCCCAAGTGACCAGCCATGGGCATTGGGCGTGCATGGCTTGCAAACTTTTTTCACTTTTGTGCAATGCATACCGATTGCGATAATCCGACAAACTGGTCACCCAACCGCCCGTGGGCAAGCGCACGGGATTGGCGGCTGCCGCGTATTCGTAGATGTAGTCACCCAAGAACAAAACCATGTCGAGGTTTTCTTGGGCCATGTGCTCGTAAGCACTGAAGTAGCCGTGCTCCCAACGCTGACAGGAGGCATAAGCCACACGGAGTTTTTGTACCATCGCCTCGGGATGTGGCAGGGTTCGGGTGCGCCCAATGGCGCTTTGCGCATTGCCAAATTGAAAGCGGTAGAAGTACCAACGATCGCTTTGCAAGCCCTCAAGCTCCAAATGAACCGAGTGAGCCAAAGCGGCCAAGGCCATCACCTGACCTGTGCGGCGGTTGACTTTGAAGTGCTCGTCGTCGGCCACTTCCCATGTGACCGAAACATCGCCCAGCGCCGAGGGCAATGTGCCACTGCCACCTTCGGGCATGAGGCGCGTCCACAAGACCACCGAGTGGTGATTGGGGGAACCGCTGGCCACACCTAAGCTGAATGGGTTGTGCTTGAATTGTGCTTGCGCAGAGGCCACCGCATAGGTCAGTGGCGCCGCAGCGGCAAGCGACCATCTGAGCCAGTCTCTCCGTGAAGAGGAATTCAAAAAGGCTGCTGGGGTTGTATCGGATTTGTTCAAATCAACCCAACCATTCTTTCAGCAATGCATTGAATTGCGCTGGCTTGTTGCTCATCACCCAGTGACCCGTGTCAAAGCCCTCCACCCTGGAGCCGGGGTGGGAAGCAATTTTTTCAAGCCACCGCTCCGAATGAAACATAAAGGGTTTGCGCTTCCCATAGATGTAAAGCATAGGACGTGCTGTCGGCAAGATTTTGAGTGCATTGCAAGCCAACGCAAAACCTTCCAGGGTCCCCATCCACTTCATGGCATACGGGACGTTCATGCCTGCATGCATGTCCTCTAATGGACTGGGGCAACGCACAACTTGGGCCATGTAGCGAGTCATGCGATTGGCCAATGGGCGCCCCATGGGGCCAAAGATGTTGACAAGTTGCCAAGCCAAGGCCAACCAAATTTGGTAGCTGAACACACCCCACTTGGCCTTGGCGGTTAAAGAGGCGTGCAAGGCTTTGGAGTTGTGGTCGCCAACATCTACAGCCACCATGCGGTGGACACGGTGGGGATGAACGGCTGCGTACTCGTAACCAAAAATACAACCCCAATCGTGCAAGACCAAGGTGACTGGCTTGTCGGGGCTCACAGCATTGACAACGTCGTTGATGAAGCTGACCATTTCGATCAGCGACTTGGGTGCCACCGGTGCATGGGCGTCAAATGCCGGCAATGTAAAGCGCACGCATCGATGTGTGTCGCGAAGCGCTAACACCGTGTCATTCCAAAGCGCCAGTGTGTCGGGCCAGCCATGCAACATGAGCAATGTGTCGGCGCCATGGCCTTCGATGTGAATGTCGACGCCTTGAATGTTCATGGTCATCAATGGGACGACGCCATGGCTTGTTTTAAGCGGTCCACACCTTCCAAAATTTTGTCTTCACCCACAGTGGCAAAACTCAAACGCAAGGTGCTGTGATCTGGTTTTTGACAATAGAACGGTGCGCCAGGGACAAAGGCCACACCTTTGTCGATGGCCATTTTGGCAAAGGTGTTGCCGTCGTTCACGTGGCCATTGGCACCCGTGAGATGGGCCCAAACAAACAAGCCGCCTTGTGGCTGCACAAATGAAATGGCATGGCCCAAATCTTTGCGAAGTGCATCGCACATGGTTTGCGCGCGACCCGCATACACCTTGCGAACTTTGTCCAAGGTGGCGGGCATGCGGCCAGCCTTGAGATAGTGCGCAGCTGTAGCTTGCGCAAACGTGCTGGTGTGCGCATCACTGAACTGCTTGCACATGACAGCGCGACTTAAAAGTTCAGAAGGCGCAATCATCCAACCCACGCGCAGGCCAGGGCTAAGTACCTTGGACAAGGAGCCGCAGTGCACCAGGCAATCTCGGCTGCCAGGCACCTGAGCACTCAAAGCCAACAAACTGGGTGGGGGAGCCTCGTTGAAATACAAATCGCCATAGGGGTCATCTTCCACCATCAACGTTTGGTATTTGACGGCCAGCTCTAACAATTTTTTGCGACGCGCCAAACTCAGCAAGGCACCGGTTGGGTTGCCAAATGTGGGAATGACATACACAAATTTAGGGCGATGTTCGGCAATGAGTTTTTCTAAGGCGACGGTATCAACACCTTCGCCATCGACCGGTGCAGAAATGAGTTCAGCACCATACAGCCTGAAGCACTGAATGGTGGCCAAAAATGTAGGGCCCTCCACAATCACTTTGTCACCAGGGCTGATCATGGTTTTACCAAGCAGGTCGAGTGCTTGCTGGCTGCCAGTGGTCACAATCAATTGATCGGCGGCCAGCCCAGTGACGCCTTTTTGTCCCATGAAGTGCGCCAATTGCTCGCGCAGGGGGCCATAACCTTCGGTTGCGCCGTATTGCAATGCGGCACCGGGTTCTTGAGACAAGGCGTGGGAAGAAGCTTCGCGAATGCCTTCAACATCAAACATGGCGCTGTCGGGGAAGCCGCCCGCAAAGCTGATGATGCCGGGCTTGCCCAGCAGTTTGAACAGCTCTCGAATGGCGGAGGTCTCGACATTGTTCAAACGATCGGCAAATTGCAAGGACATGGTGTATCTTCCACAAAACACTTTGATGACAAAACAGCTGGCAAGCGGCTATTCTGACTTGAAATCACACGTCTGCAGCCTCATTCAGCTGATATTTTCTCTCATGAACGCACACAACATCGAACTCTTTTTTCACACGCTGAAAGCGGCCAATCCCCAGCCCAACACGGAGCTGGCCTACACCTCGGTGTTTGAATTGCTAACAGCTGTGCTTTTGTCAGCACAGGCCACAGATGTCAGCGTAAACAAAGCCACACGCAAATTGTTTCCAGTGGCCAACACGCCTCAAGCCATTTTGGCGCTGGGCCAGGAGGGACTTGAAAGTTACATCAAGACGATTGGCCTGTACCGCAACAAGGCCAGTAATTTGCTGAAAACTTGTCAAATTTTGATGGACCAACACCAAGGGAAGATACCCCGATCACGCGACGCACTCGAGGCCCTGCCAGGGGTGGGCCGAAAAACCGCCAACGTGGTGTTGAACGTGGCTTTTGGCGAACCCACCATGGCCGTTGACACGCACATTTTCAGATTGGGCAACCGGACTGGCTTGGCGCCTGGCAAAACCCCATTGGCTGTGGAATTGAAACTATTGAAACGCATACCGCCCAAGTATTTGGTTGACGCACACCACTGGCTCATCCTCCATGGCCGCTACGTCTGCCAAGCTCGCAAACCTTTGTGCCACCAATGCGCCGTGGCGGCTTATTGCGACTTCAAGCCCAAAACCGCCAGTTAAAGGACCTCACAATTACTTGGGCAATGCCACCCACCGTGTCAGGCCTTCAACATCACCCTGCCATTCATGCCATTGCAAGCGGTTTTGAAAGACCATGGACAAGGCTTGATGCGTGGCAGGATCATTGGGCAAACCTGAGTGCACCAAGCGCCCCTCCGCCATCACCCAAAGTGAATCGGCCTGCAAGGCCAAGTTCAGTTCGTGCAACACGCTGACCACCGCTGCACCTTGTTCTGTCAAGCATCGCACCCACTCCAGCCAGTCCGCTTGATGCGGCACATCCACACCAGCCAAGGGCTCGTCCATGAGGTAGACCTTCGCTTGCACGGCCAAAGCCCGCGCCAGCAAGACTCGTTGACGTTCGCCACCTGAGAGTTGCCCCAGGCTGCGCGTGCGCCACTCCCACGCCTGCACCGTTTTCAGTGCAACTTCTACCACTGCCTTGTCTTGCTCTGTCGGCGATGCCAACCAAGACTGATGGGGCAAGCGGCCCAACATGGCCACATCGTAGACCGTTAAATCGTCTTGTCCCGCTTCGGCCTGACCTAGCCAAGCCAGTGTTTGTGCTCTCTCTCGGCGATGCCATGACGCCCAGGGTTGACCTAACAAACTGACCTCACCCGATGGCAAGGTCAATCCTGCCAAGGCTTTGAGCAAACTGGATTTGCCTGCGCCATTCGGACCCACCAAGGCAATCCATTCCCCTGCCCGCAAGGTGATGGACACATCATTGACAGCCTTGAAATCATCATGAAGCACCGAAACATGCTGGGCCGACAACACAACGGCAGAGTTGGCGTTCATGCGCGACCTCCCCTGCCGCCGGAAGATTTTGGCGACATCCCGCGCATCAGATACAGCATGTAACCGCCACCCAAAATGGCGGTGAGCACACCCACCGGCAATTCAAGTGGTGCCATCAAACCCCGCGCCAACAAATCGGCGCCGCCCAACAACACCGCGCCCATCAGGCAAGACAGGCTGAGGGTTTTGCCATGAATGCCTTTGTAACGTGCACGCACCAAATGCGGTGCTGCCAATCCCACAAAAGCAATCAAGCCGGTTTGCGCAACTGCAGCCGCCGTGCACAAGGCCAAAACAGCCAACAAGACCCAGCGCAAGGACTTGACCGGCAGCCCTAAGCTCAACGCGGTCGATTCACCCAAGGCCAGACCATCCAACAGGGGACTGGCCGCATAGGAGACCAAGCCAGAGACGATCAGAACGCTCAACATGAGACCACAAGCAGACCAACTGACGTAGGCCGTCGAGCCCAACATGAAAGACTGAACAGACCCTTGAATTTGCGGGTACATCACCAGCAGCAACGAAGCAATGGCACCTAACACCACCCCGACCACCACACCGGCCAATAGCAAACGCAAGGTGTGCTGAACACCCCACGACAACATCAAGGACAAAGCACCCAAACTGGCACCGGAGGCGCTACCCAACAAGTAGGGATCGGCCAAGGGGTTTCTGAACAGGCCTTGTGCCACAGCCCCTGCCAAGCCCAACAAGGCACCCGCCAAACATGCCCCCAAGGTTCTTGGCAATCGAATGTCGGTCATCAAAGCAATGTCGGCTTGAAGGCTTGATACAGCCCACCCCTCGCTGCCCAAGAGCGCGCCGGCCAACACCATCAGCGAGAGCAACAAGCTCAACTGCCATGCGAGTTGAGAAGCTGAGCTTACTTTGCGAGCGTTCATGGAAAAGTCGTTCTGAACTCAAGATGGGTAAAGCCGCTTCAAGCACGCCACCATCAAATCCGCCGCTTCTGGAATGCGCGGCCCTGATCGAACGACGATGTCGGACTGTTCTGGACTGAAGCTGCAAATTTTGTGCTGCTGAATGGCTTCAATGCGATGCCAACCGGGACGGTTTTTAAGATCCGTGGCCGCGCGCTCACCCATGAAAATAATTTGGGGATTCGCTTTGACCACAAACTCTGGATTCACTTGCGGAAAAGAACCCATGGAAGCACCAATCACATTGACCAAACCCAATCGCTTGAGTGTTTCACCAATGTAGGAGGCATCCCCCGCTGCAAAGTAACCACTGCCTGCTTCAAAATAAATGCGCGCACCCACAGCAGCCTTGGGAACGCGCGCTGCAGCTGCGTCTAATTTTTGTTGAATGCTTTGCCACAAAGTTTCTGAACGAACTGTGGCATCGGGCAAATGCAAAGCCCCAGCGATGTGGTGAATGACGCGGTGCATGTCTTCTTGGCTTTGAGGCTCCAAGGCCACCACCTTGATGCCCATGGATTCCAAGCGCTGGGTCACACGTGCGGAACGCGCCAACAACACCAAGTCTGGTTTCAATTTCACCAAGGCTTCCAACTGGGTATCGTCCAAGCCGCCTAACTTGGGCAAGCTTTTGACGCGCTCAGGCCAATTGCTGTAGCGATCAACGCCCACCAACAGATCGCATGCTTTGAGCTCACACACAATCTCGCCCAAAGAAGGCAGCAAACTGATGACCCGCAGGGGCGCTTTGTCAACGACCACCACGCGCCCACGATCGTCTGTCAGCGTGTAAGGTGTCACACGCTGATTGGCAGAGACATTCTGCGCCAACGCAAAAGGGCTTGACATCAAGGCACCTGCAAAAAGTGCGCAGCCAAGGGCACAGGCCCCTGCTCGCTTCAATGCTTTCGATGACTTCATGCGCTTCCCATCAGCCCTTGTTGTGTCTCAGTTCTTGGGCGCCCACTTCAAGCCTGCAAACACACCGCGTTTGGGCATGTTGTAGCCATAAATGCTTTGGTAGTTGGCATTGCCAGCATTCTCCAAGCGCAAGTTCACAAGCAACTCGGGGGTCAAAGCTTGGCTGGCAGTTAGATCAAACACCGAATAAGACTTCAGCGTTTGGGCATTGTCATTGCGTGTGCCGTTGTAGCGCCATTGAATGCCTGTGTCCCATTGACCCATGCGTTGCATGAGACCTGCTTGCGCCAAAGATTTGGCTCGGCGTGCCAAACTTTGGTGTGTGATCTCATTTTGCGGATCTTGTGAAGTGACACTCAGGCGCCACTGCTGCACACCCATCCCTGGCAATTGCCACTGACCCGCCAGCGCCAATTCAAGACCTTGGTTTTTGGCCTTGGCAATGTTGGTGCGTGTCCAATTGGCATCGTTGTCAATCAGATCGGTGTAACGGTTTTCAAAAGCTGTGAGGCGCGCATTCCATGAGGCCTTTGTGTATTGCAAACCCATTTCGTTCGACCGCGCTTGTTCAGGCCTCAACAATCGATTGCCACCCCAAGGGTAGTACAGGTCATTGAACGTCGGTGCCATGAAACCCGTGGAAGCACTGGCTTTGAGTCGCAACTCAGGCGTTACAAAATAGGCATATCCGGCATACCAGGTGTTGGCGTCACCAAAATCAGAGTATTGATCGCGACGCACATTCAATTGCCATTGCTGCTTTTCAAGTTTGGCTTGATAGCCCAAGCGCCAGGAATTGACCGACCGTTCTGCTGGACTGTAAGCCGTGTCGCTGGCAATTTTCTGCCGTGTATTTTCGTAACCGGATGTCAAAGCATGGTGGGGCCAAAGCGTCCAAACAGCACCCACCGCAGAAGTTTGAGATTGTGAATTCACGAAATACGGATAGGCGGTCACTGCAGCATTGAGCTTGTCTTCTTGCTGCCCCAGTGACACATCCCATTGCAAATCTTTGGAAGCCTTGTAAGCGCCATTCAGCAAGACGTTGCGCAACACACTTTTGGATTCATCGGCTTGGTTGGCAGGTCCCCACTGGCTGTCATATTGCACTGTGGCGTGCGTTTCACGCAACATCAGCCCCATGCGGCCAGCCTCAAAGTCTTGGGAAAAATTCACGGCATGGGACGTGCGACTGTAGCCATCACGATCTGGGTTGGTACCTGGTCTCTGCAAGGGGTTGATGGCATTGAAACCCTGAGTGTCGATTTTTTCTGTAGAGGCATTCACCCCCAATCCAGAAGCCCACTTTTGACCCACACTGATTTGAGCGCTTCGGAAAACATTCGCACCCATTTGCCCAGACGCCTCGAGCCAAGGGCCTTTCATTCCTTCACCCGAATTTTGTCTGGTGAAGATCTGAACGACACCCCCCAATGCGGCACTGCCGTAAAGGCTGGACACATTGCCTCGCACCACCTCAATGCGCTCAATGCCATTCAAAGGCAAATGCTCAAGTGCCGCCAAATTGAAATTGAGGTTGTTCATGGGCAGGCCATCCACCAACACCAAGGCATGACGCGATTCAGCACCGCGCATGAACAAAGATGCCACCCCACCCATGCCACCCGACTGGGAAACCTCCAGCCCCGCCAAGTTTTTCAACAGCGTCGGCACATCTCTGGCCTGTGATCGTTCAATGTCAGTGCGTGTCAGCACCGACACATCTGGCAGTGCATCTTGGGCACGCTGCAAGACGCGGCTGGCCGTGATGACAGTGTCTGGTAAAAAAGTTTGAGCCAATGCGTGAGAGATCGCCAATGGCGACAGGGCCAAGCTGGCAACGAGGACTTTGCAAGTCAATTTCATGGGTAACCTAACAATCAATTGTTCTCACCGCCTTCCCCGACAGTGCATGAACGTCCAACCCACCCTGAGGCAGGTCACCTTGTTGGCCGGTATCCGGGCTAAGCAGATCAACCTCCATCACCTTCCCAAATGCCTGTTTCAGGGCACTCAGTGGCAATTGATGGAAGCGGGGCTTTGAAAAAGCCCGTCTGCTGACCGTTGCGGGGGCAGCGCAGGTGGAGTGAACCCCGAGGGGGATGGCTCTCCTGCTTCCCGTTGAACTGAGACTTGCGAACCAAGTCTCGAGCACCAACAAAGGACATTGTAAGATGTCACCTTGCACCAAGCCTACAATGCTGGAAATTACAACGGCTCTGACATGACGAACCCCACCACCGTCGACCAGATTGCAGAACGCGTCGAGCACCTCTTGCTTCGGCACGAAGAACTGCAAAAGACCAATGCACTGCTGCAGCAGCAGGTGCTGGCCATTTCGCACGAGCGCGACTTGCTCAAGTCCAAGCTGGCCGCCGCCCGTTCTCGCGTAGACGCCCTCATTGAGCGACTGCCCCAAAACTCCTCATCTGACACCGACGCATGAGCACCAAACAGCTTGAAGTTCAAATCATGGGCCAAAGCTACCTGCTGGGCTGCCCAGTGGGGGGAGAAGAACGCCTCTTGGCCGCCGTTGACAAAGTCGACCAAGCCATGTGCAAGGTCCGCGACGCTGGCAAAATCAAAGCACGTGACCGCATTGCGGTGTTGGCCGCTCTCAATTTGGCCTTTGAGCAAACCGAAGTCTCACCTTCGACCAGCACGCAAGTCGCCACCACTGAAACCAGCGCAACCCTGAGCGACTCTGACCAAGACCGCTTGGGCCAATTGCTGAAAAAACTGGATCAAGCCCTTCACCAAGATGGGCAACTGATTTAAAGACCCATTCGATTTGCAGTTCAGCCTACAATCACACCGTCTGCAGTGCACGCTGGGCTTTATATTTCCTTGAACCAATGCTCTTAGAGCCCGGGCTTGGTACATCGTCTGGTGAGCGTGATCGTCTCGCGTCAGATGAACCCAACGCCAGTCTGCCCTCGCCCACCTGAACCCCGGTTCAGGATGCCGGTCCAGTGGCACTTGCAGACACCTCACTCACAAGCTTTTGAAGACGCAGTTAGGAGACCCCATGAAATGGCTTCGCTATTCTCACCAAGGCTTGATCGGCTGGGGTCAATTGATCGGCGACACCGTCCACGTGCACCATGGCAATCTCTTTGAGTTGCATCAAGCGACTGGCCAAACATTGCACCTGTCAGAGCTGCAAATATTGGCGCCTTGCCAACCCACCAAAATATTGGCCCTTTGGAACAATTTCAAAGCAGCTGCAGAAAAGAATGGCTGGCGCCAGCCCTCAGAGCCCCTTTACTTTCTGAAATCACCTAACTCGTATTCACACCACCTTGAAGCTGTCACGCGGCCACAGTCAGATGTTGGCAGGGTGGTCTACGAGGCCGAATTGGGCATCGTCATAGGCAAACGGGGGCGCAACATTTCCATCGATGATGCCGCGCAACATGTATTTGGTTATACCTGCGTGAACGACGTCACCGCCGTTGAACTACTGCGATCAGACGACAGTTTTGAGCAATGGACACGTGCTAAAAATTTTGATGGTTTCACGCCCTTTGGTCCATGGATCGAAACGGAGTTTGACAGCGCCAAAGCAATTGTCACCGCCAAAGTCAATGGTCGCGAACGTCAAAATTATCCTGTCAGTGACATGTTTTTCTCGCCCACAGAATTGGTCTGCAGGCTCTCACGCGACATGACACTTGAGGCCGGTGATATCATTTCTTGCGGCACATCGCTTGGGGCCATGCCTTGGCAAAATGAGGCCGTGGTTGAAGTCTCGATTGAAGGCATTGGCACGCTCTCCAACACCATGAAAGAATTCACATGAGTTTGAACATTGCCATCGTAGGTGCAGGCGCTATAGGGGGCTATCTCGGCGTGAAATTAGCCTTGTCTGGCTGCAATGTCACCTTCATTGCGCGCGGCGAAAATTTGAAAGCCATTCAAGCAAACGGCATGACGCTGAAACTTGACGACGGCACATCGCTGCATGCCCCTCAAGTCAAAGCTTGCACCATCGACCAAGCCACCCCTCACGACTACGTATTTTTAACCATGAAGTCGCATCAGGTCAGTCCTGTTGCGTCTGAAATTGGTCGCTTGTGTCACGACAAAACAGCTGTGGTCACGTTGCAAAATGGTGTGCCTTGGTGGTACTTTTACAACTTGGTAGGTCCGTATCAGAACCGTCAACTTAACTCCATTGACCCAGGTGGCGCTCAATGGCAACACATTGGGCCACAACGTGTCATTGGGGCTGTGGTCTACCCCGCCGCAGAGTTGATCGCGCCCGGCGTGGTCCAACTCATTGAAGGCAACCGCTTCACCTTGGGCGAGCCAAGCGGTGAAAAATCTGAACGGGTCACCGCATTGGCTCAGGCCATGATTGCAGCCGGATTCAAAACCCCCGTATCGACTGACATTCGCAGCGAGTTGTGGGTCAAATTGTGGGGTAACCTCACCTTCAACCCTGTCTCGGCTTTAACGCACGCCACACTTGAAGACATTTGCAATTTTGACCTCACCCGTGATTTGGCTGCGCGCATGATGACGGAAGCTCAAACGGTTGGGGAAAAGTTGGGGGTCCAATTCAAAATCAGCATCGAAAAACGAATTGCGGGAGCACAGGCGGTCGGCGCACACAAAACCTCCATGTTGCAAGACATCGAACATGGCAAGGCTTTGGAATTAGAGGCTCTTTTAGGCAGCGTGATCGAGTTGGGCAAGATTTGTCACATGCCCACACCAACGCTCGAAACCGTCTATGCTTTGACACGCCTGCTTGAGCATAGCGTGGTCAACAAAGGCAAAGGCCTTAGCCTCGACTGATCTTTTTCAGGGTGCCTAGCAAAGGCCACAGAAGCATGATCAAAGCCAAGCAGGTGATGCTGCCAGCCAATGGGGTTGCAACAAATATCTCCAAGCTGCCTTTGGAGATCAACATCGACTGCCTGAAACTGCTCTCGGCCATGTCGCCAAGTACCAAGGCCAAGACCAAAGGGGCAAGCGGGTATTTGAGCTTTTTGAAGGCATAACCCATCACACCGAAGACCACCATCAGGGCCACGTCAAGCAAGTGATTGTGAACTGTATAGGCGCCGACAGCACAAATCACCACAATGACAGGTGCAATGATTGAAAATGGAATTCGCAAGATGGCTGCCCACCAAGGTACGGTGGTCAAGACAACGATCAGTCCCACAATGTTGCCCAAATACATCGAAGCAATCAAACCCCAGACAAAATCCTTTTGCTCGGTGAACAACAAAGGACCTGGCTGAAGCCCCCAAATTAAAAGTCCACCCAACAACACTGCCGCAGTGGGTGAGCCCGGGATACCCAATGTGAGCATGGGCAGCAATGCACTGGTCCCTGCGGCATGGGCTGCTGTTTCAGGGGCTATCACACCTTCAATGGCACCTTTGCCAAACTCATCTGGCTGCTTGGAAATTCGTTTGGCCGTGCCATAACTCATGAAAGATGCAGGCGTGGCACCACCCGGTGTGATGCCCATCCAACAACCAATCAAGCAAGCTCGCAAAGAAGTTGCCCAATATTTGGGCAACTCCTTCCATGTGTCCAGCACGTCTCTCAAACTGATTCGCCCCTTTTGCCCTTTGAAGGCAAGTCCTTCCTCCATGGTGAGCAAAATTTCACCGATCCCAAAGAGACCAATGACCGCTACCAAGAAGTCAAAACCTTGAAGCAAGCTTTCTTGGCCATAAGTCATGCGCAAGGTCCCGGTGACACTGTCCAAACCCACTGCTGCCAACGCAAAGCCTAACATCATGGCCATCAATGTTTTGACGGGTGGTTCTTTGCTCATGCCAATGAAACTGGAAAAAGTGAGCAACTGGACAGCAAAGAACTCAGGTGGACCAAAGTGCAATGCAAATTTAGCCACCAAGGGAGCCAAAAATGTGACCATGAGGACTGCCACCAAGGCGCCCACAAACGAGGATGTGAAAGCAGCCGTCAAGGCCTGCGCTGCTTTGCCCTTTTGCGCCATGGGATAACCATCAAACGTGGTTGCCACTGACCAAGGCTCCCCTGGAATATTGAACAGAATGGATGTGATGGCGCCACCAAACAATGCACCCCAATAAATGCAAGACAGCATGATGATGGCGGAAGTCGGTGACATGCCAAAAGTCAGCGGCAGCAAAATGGCGACACCGTTGGCGCCGCCAAGGCCAGGCAATACGCCAATCAGCACACCCAAAAAAATACCAATCAGCATGAAGCCGATGTTGGGCACTGTGAGTGCCACAGCGAAGCCTTGGAAAAGGTTGTTGAGTTCTTCCATGATTTTCAGCCTAGCCAAGTTTCAATGATGCCTTTGGGCAAGGGCAATAAAAACCAAATCTCAAACAACACATACAAAGCCGAGCTGATGCTGGCAGCCACCAGTACAGATTTCAAATAGCTGTACTTGCCTTGCCAAACCATAAAGGCCGCAATGAAAATCAATGAGGCGAGGTAAATGCCCAGCACAAAAATAGCAGCAGTGAAAACAGCCGTTGGGATGAGCATGAGCATCATCAAATTGAATTCATGCCTTTCGGCAAAAACTTCTTGTCCACCGTCTCGCTTCCAACTCAACAAGGTCCGCAGCACAACCCAAAACGCCCCAGCCAACATGAGGCAGCCAATGTAAAAGGGGAAATAGCCGGGTTCGGGGCCGTCACTGCCCCATGAATTGCCAACGCGCATGCTGTCTGTCACCACCAAGATTCCCGCCAGAATGAAGCAAGCAGCCACCAACAATTCCATCCACCGCATTTGCAAAGCTGAGTTTGATTTCATGATCATTTACCTCAGGACGCTTACTTGGCCAAGAAACCAGCTTCACGCATCAGTCGATAGTGCTCGACCTCAGCTTTCAGCAACCAATCTTGAAACTCTTGACCTTTCAAAAAGGTGTCTTTGAAAGCCCCGGTTTCCATGAATTCTTTCCATTCAGGAAGTTGACGAACTTTTTGAAATACATCGTTGTAATAAGCAACTTGCGCTGGTGTGGATTTGGGCGCCATGAATATGCCGCGCAGCATCAGGTACTCCACATCCAGGCCTTGTGATTTACAGGTGGGAATGTCTTTCCACGATTGCGTGCTGGTGATTTTTTTTGGATATGGCATCACCTGTGAATCGAACACACACAGCGCCCTCAAGGTACCGCCTTTCCAATGCGCAACGGCTTCAATGGGATTGTTGACCGTGGTGTCAACATGCTTACCAACCAGTTGCACCGCCACATCGCCACCGCCCTTGAAGGGGATGTAGGTCATCTTTTTGTCGGTGGCTTTTTCGATGGCCACGGTGATGATTTGATCTTCTTGCTTCGACCCTGTACCGCCCATTTTGAATTTGCCAGATTCGGCTTGTTTGATCGCTTTGGTCAAATCACCCACACTTTTGTAAGGCGACTCCGCATTGACCCAAAAAACAAATTCGTCCAACGCCAACATGGCGACAGGCGTCAAATCCTTCCAATTGAAAGGCACCCCCGTTGCCAAGGGTGTTGTGAATAAATTTGACAAAGTGATGATGATTTTGTGGCCATCTGGACGTGCGCCTTTGGCATCTAAAAAACCCTCTGCACCTGCGCCACCGGCTTTGTTGACAACCACCAAAGGCTGGGCCATGAGTTTGTGCTTGGTGATCACACCTTGCAGAAATCTGGCCATCTGATCGGCACCACCGCCAGTACCTGCTGGGACGATGAATTCAACGCTTTTGGTGGGCTCCCAAGCAGGCTGTGCTTGAAGGCTTGGCGCGAATGACAAAAACAAAACCAAGGCGGTTGCTTGGAGGTACATCCATTGAAGAATTTTCACATTAAACTCCTTGGTAATTTTGTAAACTTTAAAGTATCGTAATAGAATCAATTGTCGTTTGTCGAGTTTTAATTCCATCTAAACAACACTTTTTGCACCAAACTGATGAAAACCCTTATAGAACTTATAGCCGTCGGTCACGACGCATCAACCTGTCTGACAGCCGCAAACAGCACAGCGATGTCCTACGCCGCACTGCGTCAACTCAGTCAATACGTGCAAAAACAATTCAACCAAGTGGGAATCGGTCGAAACGACCGTGTCGCCTTGGTCTTGCCCAACAGCGCCGAAATGGCCTCAAGTTTCATCACTGTGGCTTGCTGCTGTACTTCAGCCCCCCTCAACCCCAGCTACCGAGCCGATGAATTTGAGTTCTACCTGAGCGACTTGAATGCCAAAGCCTTGGTGGTAGAAACCGGCTCCAGCAGCCCTGCCGTTGCAGTTGCAGCCAAAATGGGCATTGCACTGATTGAAATAGAGCCAACGCCCCAATCAGGCGCAGGCACATTCACCTTGAACATGAACGGCTTGGCCCACAAAACACCCGAGCACCCCGGCGCTGCACAAGCCGATGATGTCGCACTGGTTCTTCACACATCGGGCACCACGTCTCGCCCCAAAATTGTTCCCCTCACACACCGCAACGTGAGTGCATCTGCGCAAAACATCGCCAAGAGCACAAAATTTTCAAGTTCAGACCGAGGTCTGAATGTCATGCCACTTTTTCACATTCACGGTTTGATCGCTGGCATCTTGGCACCTTTATCGCAAGGCGGAGAAGTTCATTGCACCAGTGGCTTCAATGCGCTGAAGTTTTTCAGCCAAATGGACGAAGTCAAGCCCACTTGGTACACCGCCGTGCCGACCATGCATCAAGCCATTTTGTCCCGTGCTGCCAACAACAAAGAAGTCATCGCACGGGTCCCTCTGCGATTCATTCGCTCCTCTTCGTCTTCATTGCCGCCCCAAGTCTTGGCAGAACTGGAAGCGACTTTCAAAGCACCTGTGATTGAAGCCTATGGCATGACAGAAGCCGCACACCAAATGGCTTGCAACCCTTTACCCCCGGGTGTCAGAAAACCTGGCACCGTCGGCATGGCGGCCGGACCCGAAGTTGCCATCATGAGTGCTGAGGGCGAGTTGTTGCCAACGGGCAGTACGGGTGAAATTGTGATTCGCGGCAGCAACGTCACGCCAGGCTACGAAAACAACGACAAAGCGAATGCAGAGGCTTTCACCCATGGCTGGTTCCGAACGGGCGATCAAGGTGTGATGGACGAGCAAGGCTACATCAGCATCACCGGCAGACTCAAAGAAATCATCAACCGCGGAGGTGAAAAAATCAGCCCGCGTGAAGTGGACGAAGTTCTGATGGACCACCCTGCTGTGGCACAGGTGGTTTGTTTTGGCATTCCGCACGACAAATTGGGCGAGGAAGTAGGCGCTGCAGTGGTCCTGCGTGAAGGCATGACTGCCACCGAGAAAGAACTGAGAGAGTACACGGCAACCCGCTTGGCAGATTTCAAGGTACCTCGCAAAGTTTTGCTGATGGACGAAATTCCCAAAGGGGCAACAGGTAAATTGCAACGCATCGGCATGGCACAAAAACTTGGATTGGCTTAACGCCATGGACATTCAGGTCTTGATGGTGTTGGGCCTGACCGGCGCCATCGTTGGATTCATGGCGGGCTTGTTGGGCTTGGGCGGCGGCTTGTTGATGGTGCCTGTTCTCAGTTTTTTATTGGCAAACAGTCTCTGGATTTTTGTCGCAGTCAAAGGCGCGACCTTGGCCATCCTTTTTGGCGTCTTTGTCTCTTACTCTGCGTTTCAAATGTTCATGGACAAAAAACCCAAGCCTTCCAGACAAATGCCTGGCTTTGCAGGGCAGCTAGGCATGGGTGGGCTGATCGGCATGCTGTCTGGTTTGGTCGGTGCAGGTGGTGCATTCGTCAGTGTGCCCCTCATGACCTGGTGCAATGTGGCCATCCACAACGCAATTGGAACCAGCGCAGCCTTGGGGTTTCCGATCGCACTGGCCAACGTCACTGGCTTTGTCATCAGCGGCCTTCGCTTGGACAACTTGCCACCAGGCTCATTTGGTTACATTTGGCTACCTGGCATGGTGGTGATAGCCTGCTTCAGTGTTTTCACGGCACCCTTTGGTGCACGTGCAGCACACCGACTTCCCGTGAAGAAATTGAAAAGGGTTTTTTCATTTTTCTTGGTATTTTTGGCCTTTTACATGTTCAACAAAGGCATCAACGCAGCCTGAAAATCATTTCAAATCGCGTGATTTAAGTGATGGCGACACACCAAGGGGCTTGGTTGTGCACCAAGCCCATCCACAAGGCCCAGCCCGACGTACTGGCCAGTGCCAGACCCGCAAGGCGGATGCCCCAAGCACCATCCCCAAGGTTTTTCAGCTTCAAAAGCAACCAGGGCGCCATCCCCAAACTCACCCCACTGCCCAGCGCGAAACTGGCCATGGTGAGTGCACCGTCGAGCACGTTGCCCGTGAGCGCTGCCACCATCAAGGCCGAATAAAGCAGGCCGCAGGGCATCAAGGCCCACAAGGCACCGACGGCCATCGGTGCAATTTTCCCCAGATTGGCATTCAAGCGCCGAATTTTGGCCCAGAGTTGCTGCGCACTTTGATCAAGCCAAACGGGCTGTTTGGCCTGCCATATCAAGAGCAGGCCTAAGACGACCGCCGCCACATGCAACATGCTCCAAACGGGCCGCAAGGCCGCTGACTCGACCGTCAACCAGCCCAAGGCCTGCACACTGAAAGCCGCCAAGCCGCCCATCAGGCTGTACCCCAGCCAGCGTCCCAATTGGAAAGACAACAGCGCTCTGTTTTGATGTGCCCCTGCCACCTGCCCCATGCCTGCACAGGCAGCACCACACATGGCGACGCAATGCGGCCCACCGGCCAATCCCATGATCAAAGCCGTGAAAGCTAAGGATGTCTGCATGCAGCGTTAAATGATTTTGGAAAAGCGTGTTCGGTTGCGATCAGCTTGCAAATACTTGTCAAAGACCATGGCCACACCTCGGACAAAAAACCATCCCATGGGTGTGACTTGCAATCCGCCATCCGACAACTCTACCAAACCTTGCGTTTGCAAGCTTTCAAGCTGGCTGATCTCACTTGCAAAATATTTTTTGGCATCGATCAGCCACGCTTCGTTAAAGGCATCGTACTGAACGTGTCCCTGGCACATGATGGCCATGATCCAAGCTCGGCGAATCAGATCATCTCGCGACAAAGCCAAACCCTTGACGATGGGCAATTGGCCGTTGTCGAGCATGTCCACATACTCCTCCATGGTTTTCGCGTTTTGGCTGTAGGTCCCCCCCATGCGACCAATGGCCGATACGCCAAGGCCGATCAAATCGCAATCGGGCTGGGTGCTGTAGCCTTGGAAATTTCGGTGCAAACGGCCTTGGCGCTTGGCCACGGCCAAGGCATCGTCTGGCAAAGCAAAGTGGTCCATGCCCACATACACATAACCCGCATTCATGAGGGCGTCCAAGGACCTGGACAGCATGGCAATTTTGCTGGAAGCCACAGGCAATTCAGCCGCCAAAATTCGACGCTGAGGTTTGAATCGCTCGGGCAAATGGGCGTAGGCGTACAAAGCAATACGGTCCGGACGCAGATCATTCACTTGCTTCAAAGTACGGTCAAAGGATTCCGGTGTTTGCTTGGGCAAACCGTAAATCAAATCGACATTGACCGACTCAAATCCCATCTTGCGTGCGGCGGCCATCAAATCAAAAACTTGGGCTGCTGGCTGAATGCGATGCACAGCTTTTTGCACCTCGGGATCAAAATCTTGAACGCCAAAGCTCAAACGGTTAAAGCCCAGCTCAAACAACAATGCCAAGCGCTCTTCATTCACAGTGCGAGGGTCAACTTCCACCGAATATTCGCCGCCTGCAACAAAGTTAAAGCTACGCTTGAGCACAGACATCCATTCGCGCAACTCATCATTGCTCAGAAAAGTAGGCGTACCGCCACCCAAATGCAATTGGCTCACCGATTGGCCCATGCCGATGGACGAGGTGTACAGCTCAACCTCCTTGGCCAAATAGCGCAAGTAAGGTTCGGCTTTTTCATGGTGCTTGGTGATGATTTTGTTGCAAGCACAGTAGTAGCACAGCGACTCACAAAATGGGATGTGCACGTAGATTGACAGCGGCCGGTTTTGGGGGCCCAGGCCCTGATTACGCAAATCCAGTGCCTGATGCAAATCCGCCTGGGAAAATGCTTCTACAAACCTGTCTGCTGTGGGGTAGGACGTGTAGCGGGGGCCTGGCACGTCAAAGCGTGTCAGCAATTCAGGCGTCAAAAAGGACATGCGAAAGTTCCCAAGGCTGGCATATTGTTAGGTTTTATTTAATGTGCCTTTTCAAGGGGGGACAAAACTTGACTTACATCAAATGAAGTGAACTTTGGCCCCTTCAAAAAGTTTGATGAAAGCTTGAGGTGCGTCAATTGCATCAAGTCGGTATAAGCTTAGGCCTTGACTTGCCCCCATGTCATTTTTTCAGAACCGAGAACGCCATGAAACCCGAAATTATCAAAGTCGCATGCTCCAACTGCAACTTACGCGAACTCTGCATGCCCATGGGCCTGTCTGACACCGACCTTCAAAAGCTGGACGAGGTGGTGGCCACCCGACGCAAAATC
>RFVJ01000130.1 GCA_009928125.1 Betaproteobacteria bacterium | reverse complement strand
GTTCAAAAGTACCAAGGTGTGCGTGCCAAGTTCTCTGGCTTTGAGACGGTGGCGCAATGGCGATTGCTGCAGTCTAGCAGCAGTTTGGACTTGGCGCTCAAGGCTGACGCTGTGCGAGCGCAAAATCTGAATGTCAACGAACCCTTGCCCCGAATTTCACCTGTTCGCTTGGGTGCCAAATTGATTCACACCCAGGGTCCATGGCGCGCTGATTGGGGTTTTGATTGGCATGCGGCACAAGACCGCGTACCCACTGGCGCTGCAGTCACCGCGGCCTATACCTTGTGGCATGGTTTTGTGAGTTACAAGCAAAGTGTCTCAGGTGCTTCTTTGAATTGGTTTGCCAAACTTGACAATGCCAGCAATCAATGGGCTTACAGCGCCACTTCCATTTTGACGACCACAGCACCAGGCAAATCCCCTCTGCCTGGCAGGAGTCTCAAATTGGGCGTGATGGCAACTTTTTAAAACATCACAGGGTCAACACAGCTTCATGACGCCCTGATAATCAGGGGGTCATGAATTTTGAACATCCCGTTTTATCGTCCCTCTTACCCGTTGCCTTGTTGATCGTCGTTGGATTTGTGGCGGGCCGTGCCAAATTGGTTCGACCCGATGCGGTCCGTGATTTGTCCAATTTGGTTTTTTTGGTGCTGACGCAAGCTTTGCTCTTCAGAACCATGAGTTCTGTGCATCTGGAGGCATTGGACCTGCGCCCCGTTTTTCAATATTTTGGGGTGGCCGGTGCTTTGTTCTTCATCATGTTGATGATGAACGGCCGAGATTCTCGCGCTTCGGTTTTGGCACTGGCCAGTATCTTCAGCAACACCCTGATGATTGGTGTGCCGCTGATTGGGTTGGCCTATGGCGAGGCGGGTCAAGTGTTGTTGTTCACCCTGATTTCTTTGCATGCTTTGGTATTGCTGACCATGGCCACCGTGGTGCTGGAATTGCAAATGGCTTATGAGCATGCGGCAGAACACGGTGAAACGCGGCACATGCTCACAACGGTGGGCATGGCCATGAAGAATGCGGTGTTCCACCCTGTGCCTTTGCCTATTTTGATGGGTCTCTTTTACGCACAAACAGGTTGGGGCCTGCATCCCATTGTGGACAAACCTTTGCAATTGTTGGGCGCTTCATTTGGCCCAGTTGCCTTGGTGTTGGTGGGCATCACCTTGGCGCAAACACCCGTGGGTGAAAATTTCAAAGGCGCCATGAAAATCTCTGTGGTGAAAACATTTGTTCACCCCTTGCTCATGGCCGCTGCTGGCTACGCCATGGGCATGCGCGGCTTGCACCTGTCGGTGATGGTGGTGGCTGCTGCATTGCCCATTGGTGCCAATGTGTTTTTGTTTTCGCAGCGCTACCAAAAAGAAGAAGATGTGGTGACCGCGGCTGTCGCCGTGTCGACCGCTTTGGCCTTGGTCAGCGTCACCGTGGTGATGGGATTGCTTCCCATGCTGCCGATTTAAGGCGCCAAACGCTCTCGCAACCATTCGCCTTCATTCAAGCGATAGCGCAATCGGTCGTGCAGCCGGCTTTTGCGACCTTGCCAAAATTGCCATTCGTCGGGCACCAAGCGATAGCCGCCCCAGTGCGGTGGGCGAGGGGGGTTGAGCATGAATTGCGCGGCGTATTTGGCTGCGTTGGTGACCAACACCGTTCGTCCCTCAATCACCTGACTTTGCGGTGAGGCCCATGCACCGATGCGCGAATCTAAGGGGCGGCTGTGAAAGTAAGCATCACTGTCTTCGTTGCTGATTTTTTCGACGCGTCCTTCAATTCTCACAACCCGTTCCAATTCAACCCAATGAAATTGCAACGCCGCAAAAGGGTTGCCGGCCAATTCATGACCTTTTCGGCTGTCGTAATTGGTGTACCAAACAATGCCACGCTCGTCGTAGCCTTTGATCAACACCACGCGGGTGCTGGGCCGCAAGTTGCTGGCCACAGTGGCCAAGGTCATGGCGTTGGGTTCGGGCACTTCCGCTTGGATGGCTTCGTTGAGCCAGCGCTCAAATTGCTTCAGGGGGTTGGCGTCGGAAGCGTCCTCACTCAACTCGGCTTTTTCGTAGCTCTTGCGCAAATCTGCGATGTTCATGTGTCAGTCCTTGGCATGTTCGAGCAAAGCTGCCAAAGCTTTGTCTTGAATGCCGTGATGTTTCAAGCTGTTCAGTGTTTCTTGGGCGTAGTCTAAGGTGGTGCCGTAACGTCCCTTGGCGTGTTGAAAGATGTGCCTGTATTGAGAAGGGCTAAGGTCGCCAGTGAAGCTGGGGCTGCTGCGTGGCAAGGTGAAAGCCAAGGCATTGACGGTGCCTTGTGGCGTGGGACACTGCAACCAACGCGGCGTGTAAACACGGTTGGGCATCTCGCGAACCCAAAGCTTCTCAATGGTTTGCTTCACATCAGATGCCGGTGTTCTGAAAACCATGCCTTGGCAACTGCCGCCCGACAGCAGGGCAAAGACCAGGCCTGGGCATTCGGGTGTGCCGCGGTTCAAACGGCTCCACATTTTCAAGGCGCGGTGCCAGCCTTGAACCTTGGTGAGGTGTTGTTCCTTGACTTTAAACTCTGGCCGCCAAATGAGGGAGGCATAAGCAAATATCCACAAGTCCTGCGACGCAGGCCACTGTGTCAGCAAAGCTTCTTGGGTGGGTTCGCAGAGGGCTTGATCGGCTCGCATGCCAAGAGGGGGGCTGTGAAAAGTCAAAGTGGTGAACAACATGAATGGCGTCTATTTTGAGGGTAAACCAGAGCTTGCAAGTTGTTGCTTTGAGAAAATTCGTAACCAGTCTGTAACTGTGAATGCGCCTAAGAGGGCGATGTCGAGTTACCATTCGTTATGTAACAAAGTTACAAGCCATTTTTCAACCCTCTCAACTTCTTATGACCCTGAATGCCATCGTTGCCCAAGTGACAGCCCGCATTGCTCAGCGCAGCCAAACGAGTCGCGTTGCTTACTTGCAGCAAGTTGAAGAAGCCGCTGCACGGCAAGCTGGCGCTGAACGCTTGGGTTGCGCCAATGTGGCGCATGCTTTCGCGGCCATGCCCCCTGCCGACAAATCCAAAGCCACAGGTTTGGCTGCCATCCCCGTCGTGAGTGCCACAGAGCGTGGCCCCAACATCGGCGTGGTGACCGCCATGCTGTCAGCCCATGCGCCATTTCAGCATTACCCCGATGTGGTGAAAGACGAAGCGCGCAAGTGGGGCGCGACGGCCCAAGTGGCTGGTGGTGTGCCTGCCATGTGCGATGGTGTGACGCAAGGTACGCCAGGCATGGAGTTGAGTTTGTTCAGCCGTGATGTGATTGCCATGTCGACTTCGGTGGCACTGAGTCACGACGTGTTTGATGCCGCCCTCATGCTGGGGGTGTGCGACAAAATTGTGCCAGGCTTGTTGATTGGTGCTTTGCACTTTGGCCATCTTCCCACAGTCTTTGTTCCCGCGGGTCCGATGGTCAGTGGCTTGTCGAACAATGAGAAATCCAAGGTTCGTGAACAAGCGGCGCAAGGCTTGGTGGGGCGTGCAGAATTGCTTCAAGCAGAATCTGCCGCCTATCACGGCGAAGGCACGTGCACGTTTTACGGCACCGCCAACAGCAACCAAATGCTGTTGGAAGCCATGGGCCTGCATGTCCCTGGCACAGCCTTCGTCAATCCGGCTCCACCAATCACCTGATTCATTGGGTGGCCGTGGCCCGCGCTGCTGGCTTGATCATCGATTGGGACGATTTTTCTGCGCTGTCAGATGTGGTGCCATTGTTGACGCGTGTGTATCCCAACGGCAGCGCCGACGTGAACCAATTTCAAGCGGCCGGGGGTCCCGGCTATGTCATTCGCGAATTGTTGGATGCAGGTTTCATGCATGCAGATGTGATGACCGTGCGTCCTGGCGGCATTCGTGAATTCACCCAGACACCCGTGGCTTTGAAGGGTCAGCTGGTGTGGCAAGACATCGGCGCGTCAAAAGATGAGAGCGTGGTGCGACCCGCAGCGTCGCCCTTCAGTGCCACCGGTGGGTTGCGTTTGTTGCAGGGTAATTTAGGGCGCAGTGTGATCAAGGTGTCTGCTGTGCCTGAAGCCCTGCATGTGATTGAAGCCCCAGCGCAGGTGTTCAATTCACAAGAAGAATTGTTGGCTGCATTTCAAGCGGGCCACTTGGCCAAAGATGTGGTGTGCGTGGTACGCTGGCAAGGCCCGCAAGCCAATGGCATGCCTGAGTTGCACAAACTCACGCCGCCCTTGGCCGTGTTGCAAGGACAAGGATTCAAAGTCGCCTTGGTCACCGATGGCCGCATGAGTGGCGCTTCTGGCAAAGTGCCTGCAGCCATTCATGTGTCGCCCGAGGCGGCATCGGGAGGTCCCTTGGCACGCGTTCAAAACGGCGACTTGATTCGCTTGGATGCGGTGGCTGGTACGTTGCAAGTTTTGCTTGACCCTGATGCTTGGAATGCGCGGACACCCGCTACCATGCCAACAGATTTGCAAGCGGCCAACAGCCGCGGCATGGGAAGAGAACTGTTTACCAATTTGCGCAAGCATGCGCTGAAAGCTGAAGAAGGAGCCTGCACATGGCTGTAAATGCATCGATCACGGCCTTGCAGGTGATGCAAGACGCTCCCGTCATTCCTGTCATTGTGTTGAACGATGTGGCGCATGCCGTTCCCATGGCGCGGCGGGTGGCATTCGCATGTTGGAAGTGACATTGCGCACACCCCAAGCTTTGGCGTGTATGGAAGCCATTGCCAAAGAAGTGCCCGATGCAGTGGTGGGGGCAGGCACAGTGAGAAGTGCGGCCGATGCCAAAGCAGCTGCCAAAGCAGGTGCCCAATTTGCAGTCAGCCCAGGCTACACATCGGCGGTGGGCCAAGCCTGTCGGGATCAAGGTTTGTCATTGTTGCCGGGCGTGGCCTCAGGCAGCGAAATCATGATGGCGCAAGAAGACGGCTACACCGAATTGAAATTCTTTCCGGCCATGCAAGCAGGAGGTGGCCCGGCCATGCTGAAAGCTTGGGGTGGCCCCTTCTTTGATGTGCGCTTTTGCCCCACGGGTGGCGTCACACCCCAAAATGCCTCAGAGTTCTTGCGCTTGCCCAATGTGGCTTGCGTTGGTGGCTCTTGGTTGGTGCCGGCCGATGCATTGGCCCAAGGCGATTGGGCTCGCATTGAGCAACTTGCGCGTGAAGCTTGTCAGCTGAAATTGCGTTGAATCAATTCGACCTTGTAGCCATCGGGGTCTGTGACGAAGGCAATGACTGTGGTACCACCTTTGACGGGACCGGCTTCACGGGTCACTTTGCCACCCGCGTTGCGAATCTTCTCGCAAGCTTCGTAGGCATCGGGGACGGCAATGGCCAAGTGGCCGTAAGCAGTTGCGAGTATTTGTACTCGGGGTTCTCAGATGTTTTGAGCAATTGCATGCCCATCACCTTGGTGTAGAAATCGATCGAGCGTTGAAGGTTGCCAACGCGAAGCATGGTGTGTAAGAGTCGCATAAGTCGTATTGTGTCTGATTGAAAAAACCCAGGGGATCGAGGTGTTAAGCAGTTGCCTGCCAAGCCTTGACAAAAGCGGCGGCCGATTCACCCACAGCCTGTGCCGACTTGCCTGGCGCATACAGCGCTGAGCCAATGCCAAAACCAGATGCACCACTCTTGCGATAGTCTGCCATGTTGTGCGTGCCAATGCCGCCCACGGGAATGAGACGGATGTGGCCAGGCAACACGGCGCGCATGGCTTTGACAACGGCAGGGCTGATCATTTCTGCGGGAAATAATTTCAGGCCATGCGCACCCAATGCGATCGCTTTGAAAGCCTCCGAGGGGGTTGCAACGCCTGGCAGAGAAATCAAGCCCAAGTTGACGGTTTCGCACACCACGTTGTCATCCAGGTGGGGTGAGATGATGAGTTGACCCACGCACTTGTTGTGCGGTGGTCACAGTGCCAGCGCCAACCAGCACATTGGGAAATGCTGCGGCCAAGATTTGTATGCTTCGCAAAGGGTCGGGTGAATTGAGCGGGACTTCTAAGATGTGAAAGCCCGCATTCACGGTGGCACGGCCAACGTCCAAAGCTTCTTCAGGACTTAAGCCACGCAAGATGGCCACCAGGGGCAGCCTGTCCATGTGTGCCTGAAATTGAGTGAGCAGAGGTGTCATGCGCCGAGCTTAATTGAAATCATGGGGGTACAAATGATGCGCCAGCGCCCAAAGGCCGGTCCACGTGACATCCTCGGCAAGTGTTTGGGCCGTCAGACCCAAAGCCGCCATGGCCATGCTGTATCGCAAGGTCAACTGACCATTGCCCAAGATCAGCAGGGGGGTACCTTCCGCCATGAGGTCGGCCTTGGCCGCTTGGATCTCCTCGCCGATCAGCAATCCGGAGACAT
>RFVJ01000129.1 GCA_009928125.1 Betaproteobacteria bacterium | reverse complement strand
GGACTGCCGCGGCCCATTTGAGTCACGGTCAGCGTTTTTCAGACACTTCAGTGAACGTCTTGCAACAGCGTTTGGTCAGTGATGGGTGCTTTTTAGAGCTTGAACAAATCAGCTAAGAATCCTTGAACAGGTCCTTTGGCTTGTGGGAAGGTTAAGACCGTGTGTGGCCCGCCAGGAATTAGAACAATGCTGGCTTTTTTATTGTTCTTCAGCACAGCGCCACAGTGTCCCGTAGCTTGGGAATTGCCCAACCATGGGTTGCTGGTTGAGAAATAGGGATCGGTTGAACTGATGATGTTCAAAATAGGTTGATCATCAGGAATGTTTGTTTGGTGTGCTTTGACAAAATAGTTGTCCTCGCATGACCATGCAAACATGATGCGACCTGCAAACTCTTTGCCTTTGTAGCGTGCTACTGGAACTGAGCCTTCACTGGTCCCCGCCAAGACAATTTTGGTTGCATCAACCCACGGCATTTTTTGCAGTGCTTTTAGCGTGATCTCAATTTCAGAAGCTCTGAAAGCATGCAGTTTTTCGTACGTGTCTTTGTCAATGGGCGATGTGTAGGTCAGCCGATCTTTCAGTGCAAATGAATTGGGTGCAATGCTGGCCACGCCAAAACTGGCAAGCCATTGTTGCCAGTCAGCAATGGCTTTAAGACCTAAGCCAGAAGAACCGTGCATGAACAAAACAACTGGCACCTTGGCATTGCCAAGTTGGGGTGCATTTTTAAGTGGCCCCACAAAAATGTCTTTGGCAGTTAAATGACTTGGAAATGCAACTTGAGCTTCGCTGACCAATGTCGCCATAGACTCATGTGTATGTGCAAGGGGACCTGCTTTGATTTCGCCTTGAGGCGTTTGAGCAAGAGCTAAAGTGAAAGAAATACTCAGCAACATTGCAGCGCTGAAAGATCGAATTGAATTCATAGGTTTATGTTTGTTTATTTGATTTGAGATAAGGTATCGGATTTTGCTCGTTCTACGTTTCGATCTGCATCTTCTTGTAGCAGTATCCTTTCTTTGACGTACCGTTGCGAAACTGCTTTCACAGCTTCAACATAGGACTCAGTGGATGCGTAACGTTCTTCTACAGACAATCGTGGATCTTTTGTTGCAGTTCTCTCAGCCTTTGTAATTGCAAATGGAGAGATAGCACCTTGGAGAGGAAACAAATTTCCCGGTCCATAACCAACTGCTCTTGGGTTCCAAGCTGTATAGCTGGCCTTGGGCACAGCTAATGGCAAAGATCGAATTCCAGCTAAAGCCATGCCATCTGAGTCGGCCAAGGGTACCAACACCTCGTATTGCCCAAGAACTTTTGGAGGCAATTGAGAATGGTCCGACAAGTAGGCGCTTGTGTGCAAACCATCGTATGGAAGTGAGGGTAAATTCTTTGGAACTGCCACTGATGCAGCAACCAGTGTTCCGTGCGAACGCATGGGTACTCGACTTGAAGGGGGCTCAGTCCCATTTGTAATCCATTCATTCAAGGCGTTTAACAATGCGCGCATCGGTTGGCCAGCATGCATGGGGTTGACAGGCAAGGCCATTGTTTTGGCTTGAGTCATCACACTCGCTGGTTCTGCAAAGTGTGGCGTGCCTGCACTGTCCGTTTGCATGACTTTGGGGCATGTTTGTGTTTGGCGGCATCTAAGCAATAGCCCGTCGCGTTGCGCGTTCAAGGGGTCTGTCATCACCTCATAGGTGAATGGAAACAAATCAATTTGCCAAGCGGGGTCTTGTGGGTGACGCGAGTTTCGACTGGGTTGGCCGAAGCGAAAATTGGTTGCCATTCTGCGTGCCCCGGCAACATGCGGCATGAGTCCTTCAAAGACAATTTTGCCGCTCAAATCTTCATTGAAGCCAAGGTATAAAAAATCTCTTAAAAATCGCCCAGATTGAGAGACGCCAAATCCTATGGCGCGTTTCACGTTGGGTGAGCCATTTACAGTCAATGGGTTTGAGGATGAGCTGTCTGATTTTAAGAATGCGCTGACATCGCGTGCCATGGCAAAGCCCATGCCAAATAAAACAGGGTCTTTGGCTTTGTATGTTATTTCGTACAGCGCACCAGCATCAAATCCTTCTGGTCTTGAAATTTCTATGCTTTGCGGTCCGATGACTTTGATTTTCAAATCAGCAGGTGTTTGACGTGTATGTGTCCAATGCGCGCGAACAGTTGCTTTGACACTGTTGGGGTTTTCAATGGCAGCGCTGAGTTTGACGCTAATTGGATTTGTCAAGTGGTCAAATTGAAACTCATCGCGGGCCATGCCTTGTATACCGATGGCAGAGGGAGCCTGCATTGCCAGTTGTTGTGGTTCACTAGGTATGTCACCTTGCCAACCAATCCAAGCCATGGTGTAGCCTTGACGGTGCAAGTAGCCGATACCAGCATCTTGTGATTTGACGGCATTGTTTGCACCTGGTTGGGGCGAATCGTCAAACAATTGCGGAGCCAATTTGCGCCCTCGATTGGGGATATCTACAAGAAGAGTTTGATTACCAGCTTGTGGGTTCGTGGGTTGAAGTACAACCACATCCGCTACAGCTTCTACTTGACCTTTGTAATTTTTTGGAGCGAAACTTAAATCGGTTATGACTGCATTGCGCTTGTCATTAGGGTCAAGTGCAATGGTTGCCTTGGCTTTGATCAAGGTATACGTGCCAACATTCGGAAATATTCGACCTTCAAACGCTATGGTCTTTTCTAGAATATCGAATATGACAACTTCTGCATGGGCTACACAGAGTGTCAATGACACAGTCACCAAAGCAAAAAGCAGCTTTAATTTCATAGTCTTATCCTTTGAAGATGTGCAATTTGTAAAGGTCGAAGTGACTGGCATTGGGCAACACCGTTTTCACGTCCGTTTGACTGACGCCAAACCAATTGGCCAGTTCTGCGCCCAATTGGTCGACGGAGGTACTGGGCAACAAGCGACCGCTGCCCACTTGCTCGTTGTGGGTCAGGCCAATTTCGGGAGCCGTGCCTAAAAACTGGCCACCGGCCACAGCACCGCCCATCACAAAGTGATGGCTGCCCCAACCGTGGTCAGAGCCATCGCCGTTGGAGGCCAAGGTTCTGCCGAAATCGGAGGCGGTGAAGGTGGTGACTTGCGAATCTTTGCCCATGCTGATCATGGCGTCATCAAACTCTTTCATGGCCGCGCTGACTTTTTGCAGCAAGGCCGGGTGTTGCGCCGGCAAGAAGTCGTGCAGGTCAAACCCACCCATGCCCACCATGAAGACTTGGCGTTTCATGCCAAATGCAGCCTGCTGTTCGATCAAGCGCGCCACCATTTTGAGTTGGGCCGACAAGGTGTTGCTGGCGGCACTTGGAAACAAGGCACTCAAGGCGGCGCTTGGGTTGGCGCCGATGGCCGCCACAATGCCATCATAGGTGTCGAGTGCGCGTTTGGCCACAGCGTTGTAGGCCGTGCCCATGGGGCTTGCACTGCTTTGCGTCATCAGTGTTTGCAAGGCTGTGGCGCATGCCGAGGAGGTGAAAAGTGATTTGCCTTTGATGGCGTTGACGGTGGTGGCGCCCGTGGCACTCATTTGATAAGAGATGGCACTTTGACCTGACAAGAAGAGGGCATTGCCATTGATCGAGACGCAGGTGAGTGAAGAGCGGTTGTTGTTGCTCATGATCAAGTCGGCCGCACGACCGCCCCAACCTGTGGCAGCCCCTTCGGTTTGAAAAGACGATTGCCAATAGGCCTGCTGGTCATTGTGGGAGAACAATTTGGGCGGCAAGGGCACCGATTTGTTGTCGTATTGCTGTCGCGTGGTCGGCACAATCAAAGGCCCCACGTTCATCAAGATGCTGGCCCGCTTGCTGTCAAACAATGATTTCAGGGCGGTCATTTCCGGATTGAGTGCCATCTGCCTGCCGCCGCTCAAACTGGGGCTGAGGGCCGTGGCCGTCAATGCATCGCGACCGATGGCAATGCCATCGTAAATGGTGCCCGCCACAGGCGTGCCTTTGCGGATGTTGAAGTAGTTGGTGTGGGTGGCCAAGTCGTAGGGAATGACCGTGTTGTAGTGGTCATTGGCGCCGTACATAAAGATGCACACCAAGGCCTTGTAGTCGTTGGCAGATTGGGCGGCGGCATCGGCCATCAATCCCAGGCTGGTGGCCATGGGAATGGACACCCGTTGCAGCGCCAGCGCGGTACTGCGCTTCAAAAGTGTTCTGCGGCTGATCGATTGAGAATCGTGTTGCGTCATGGTCGATCCTTACCGTTGAATCAGGTAGTCGGTGCTGCTCATGACCAACAGGATGGCTGCGTAGATGCGGTTGAGCAAGCCTGCGTCTGTGGTCGTGGCGATGGTGTTCAAGGCTGAAACGATCAAACCTTGATTGGCCGTGCTCAATGCACCCGATGCCAAGCACAGGTTCAAGTGATTGACCAAGGCCGTAGCGTCGGCGGCAATGGTTTTTTCGTAGGTGTAATCGGCCTTGATGTTGCGGGCATTGTTGACGGTGCCAGCCATGTAGTTCACGTAGCTCACCACGGTGGGTTCCGTCAAAATTTGAAATTCAGGTGCGACCAAGTTTTGGGTCGCCAGTGGGGTGTTGGGTGGCACATAGCCAGGGCGGAAATAATTGAACACCGTGGGCGAGCGCATGGGCATTTGGCCCAGCGCTGTGTCGGCGTCGGTATAGCCCAAAGTCCAGGCCCCGTCGGTGGAGGTGGCCTGGAAGGTGTGACCCCACTGCAGCAATCGAACCATGGGCTCAGACAGCTTGCCGTAGGTCGTCAAGCCCGTCGTTTGACGCGCCTCGGTGTCAAGCAGAATGGCGATCCAAACGGCTTTCATGTCACCCCGCACACCTTTGCCGTTGTCGATGAAAACTTGGGCAACGCGTGCCACATAAGCGGGGCTGGGGTTGCTGGTGACCAGTCGTTGAATCAGTTGCTTGCAAACAAACGGCGCGGTGTTGGGGTGCTGAAACAAAGTGTCCAACGCCACCTTGAGACTTGGAACGCCCAAGGTGCCGGCCGGAATCGTGACGCCCAAAAACTTCTTTTCCTCGGGGCTGTGCAAACTGGCTGTGAGCGCCATGGGCAAGCCGTGCCGATAGGCGGCCGCTGCCAATTCGCCTGCCGGGTCGGTGCCAGTGGCGGTGTTCCAGCCTGTGAAGACGCGGGCCAAGCCTTGGATGTCGGTGTTGTCGTAGGTTTCGATGGGCTTGCCCGAGGCATCCAATTTCAAGGTGCCATCGAGGTTCAGTTGGTACAAACCAATGGTGAACAATTGCATCACTTCGCGTGCATAGTTTTCATCGGGTGAGCGACCTGTCTTGGCATCGTACTTTTGATTGCCCTTCATGTTCAGGTAAGTGCCCATGGCCGATGACAAGGTGACGGCCTCTAGCAAATTTCTGAAGTTGCCCAAGGCATGGGTTTCCAAAATCTCCCAGTAATTGGCAATGGCAAAGTTGCGCCACGAGATGGGCAAGCCCACATGCGAGACCACAAACAATTCAGACAGGGCCAAGGTGGCCCTTTGCCGAAACAGATCGGGTGCGCTGAATAGTTTCCACCACATGGCTTGAACCCAACCGCCGTCGCCGTTCACGTTGCTGCTGTTGGTGCTGTCGTTGAAACCTTTGGCAATGAGCCAACGGGTCATGTTGTTGCTCATGACTTGGTTCAATTGGCCATTGAGCCAAGTTGCAGGGCCCAGCGCTGCCACATCTTTGATTTCAGCCGCTGTCCCGCCCCAACTGGCTTGACGCAAAAAACGCGCAGCGTCGATTTGTGCAGCCGTGTAAAGGGGGGGCGTGACGGGGGGTGTGGTGTTGCTGCCCGTGCCAGGGCTGACCGGGTCGGGCGCCGCAGTAGGGGCACTGCTTCCACCGCCGCCGCAAGCTGTGAGCATTGCAGAAGATGCCAATGCGGCCAGGCCCACCTCAGTTTTGAAGATCGGCTCGTCCATCCTAGACTCGGTCATGCCTGATTACCCCGAAATGTTGGAGAATCGCAGTCTATTCTGTTTTTATTTCATTTCAATAACATGAGCGACACCCACTCACGCCCTGATCTGCCCGACCATTTGTCGATTGACGCACGCAGTCCTTTTTATGTGGCTGCCGTCTTCGAGCACGACATTGGCATCCGCTTCAATGGCAAAGAACGCCATGACGTGGAGGAATATTGCATCAGTGAGGGTTGGGTCAAAGTGCCCTCAGGCAAGACACTCGACCGCAAGGGTAATCCCTTGCTTTTGAAGCTCAAAGGCAAAGTCGAAGCCTATTACATCTGAATTGAACCTGCCCATTTCGGTCCAAACCCTTGAAATCTAAGTCAAAGGGTGACAGACTGTCTGCCCCCTTAAGGAGTATTGCCATGCCCGCATTGTTGTCCCACATTGACCCCGATGGTTTGCTTGAGTTTTCTGTGGTTTACACAGACCGTGCACTGAACCACATGTCGCAACGATTTCAAGGCGTGATGAAAGACATTTCATCGATCTTGAAAGA
>RFVJ01000128.1 GCA_009928125.1 Betaproteobacteria bacterium | reverse complement strand
ATGGGCGAAAACCCCGCCATGAGTGATCCGGATTTGAATCACGCTAGGCACGCGCTGGCATCGCTAGAACACCTGGTGGTGCAAGATATTTTCATGACTGAGACCGCATGGCTGGCCGATGTAGTCTTGCCTGCCACGGCATGGCCAGAAAAAACTGGTACCGTGACCAATACCGACCGCATGGTGCAAATGGGTCGACAAGCTGTGGATGCACCGGGCCAAGCCAAGGCTGATTTGTGGATCGTTCAGCAAATGGCCAAAGGCATGGGTTTGAATTGGCACTATGAAGGTGAGCATCATGGTGTGGCGGCGGTCTACGAAGAAATGCGCCAAGCCATGCACGAAGTGATCAGCGGCATTTCATGGGACCGATTGGTTCGCGAATCCAGCGTGACTTATCCGTGCCTCACGGAAGATGATCCTGGTGAACCAACGGTATTCAAAGATCAATTTGATACCAGTGACGGTCGTGTGCATTTAGTTCCCGCTGACATCATTCCTGCCAACGAACGCCCAGATACGCAGTATCCGTTTGTGCTGATCACAGGACGTCAGTTAGAACATTGGCACACTGGCAGCATGACGCGACGCGCTACAGTACTCGATGCCATTGAGCCCGAAGCAACTGCATCACTGTGCGGTACCGATTTGCTGTCCTTGGGCGTGAACGCCGGCGACGTCATCACTTTATCGTCAAGACGTGGTGAAGTTTGTTTGCGAGTTCGTCGTGACGATGGCACACCGCAAGGCGCCGTGTTTGTCCCCTTTGCTTATTACGAGGCGGCTGCCAATTTATTGACCAACGCTGCGCTTGACCCGGTTGGCAAAATTCCCGAATTCAAGTATTGCGCCATTGCTGTCAAGGCAGGCGGGCAATTGTCGGAAGCTGTGGGATTTTTTCAAGCGCCTGCTTGAGGACGATCTAGTTTGTAAGGTTCATGTCCCGCATGGCGCAAGTTCCAAGCGGGGCATGTGTTTCAACTTTAGACCCTAGGCTGTCGAAAAACACTGGCAGGCACCAGCGTCAACAGCGGCCTTTGTTGCATCATGGCCCAAGTCATGGCCGACACGCGTGTGATCACGTGGCAGGTGTTGGGCGTGAATTTGTGCTGTTGGCTGAGGGCTTCAAATTTTTCGCGAGCAGCCGAGCCAATCGGAGACAAGACCCAAGTTTCCTGGCTCAATTCTTTCCAGGTGACTTTGGACTTTTTGGCCAAACGATGTGAGGGGTTGCAGACGACCACAAATTCATCGGCCATCAAGGCTTGAAACTGCCAGCCTGTAGGGCTTTGTGCGGGTTGACGGCAGACCCCCATTTCAATGTCACCTTGGCTGATGGACGCAAACTGCTCGTTCAGTTCTGCTTCTTGAATGTGCAGTTGAATGCCCGGAAATTGAGCATTCAGCGCTGGCACAGCTTCTACCAACAAGCCATTGATGCCTGCGGTTGAGGCTTTGATGCGTACCACCCCTTGCCCTAAGGTTGACCTGTCGGCAATGGCTTCTGCACTGGTGCTCAAGCCCAACAAACATTGACGTGCCATGGGCAGCAAGTCTTGGCAGGCTTGTGTGGGCATGACACCCCGCGCATGCCGATGAAACAGTTTGACTTCCAGCAATTCTTCCAAGTCGGCCAACAACTGTGTGACGCCGGGTTGGGTCATGCCAATGGACTCAGCGGTGCGTTTGACACTGCCTAACTCTGACAACCGAACCAAGACTTCGAAATGTCGAAACCTGGCTTTGGCCATCAGGCGGTTGAGAAGAACTTTGGCTGAAATTGACATATCACATTCACTTATACCTGAAGCGCCAATTCTATTTCTCTTGTGAGAAATAGCAATTCACAATGCGTCAAAACACAAGGAGACCCGCATGACACTGACCCGTCGAAAACTAACCGCTGCCTTGGCGGCAGGGATTGCCAGCACTTGGGGTGCTGGCGTGGCTTGGGCGCAGAGCTATCCGCAAAAGGCAGTCAAGTTGGTGGTGGGTTCGCCCCCTGGCGGGCCTTCGGATTTCTTGGCCCGTGTTTTGGCCGATTCAATTGGGCCTGGCATGGGGCAAAACTTCATTGTGGAAAACAAGCCAGGCGCCAGTGGCATGCCGGCCGCTGATCAAGTGGTGAAGGGCGTTGCCGATGGCCATCAACTGTTGATTTCTGGCCCCGCCTCCATTGTGGTGATGCCGCACATGTTCTCCAAAATCACTTACGACCCCATGCGCGAGTTGGTGCCCGTCACCATGTTGGGCGCAGGCGCATTTGTGCTGGTTGTGCATCCTTCCGTGAAGGCCAACAACGTCAAAGAACTGATTGCATTGGCCAAAGCCAACCCAGATCAGCTCACTTATGGCTCCGGCGGCAACGGCTCATCCGGCCATTTGTGCACAGAGTATTTCAATGGCCTGGCGGGCGTCAAAATGACGCACATCCCTTACAAGGGCGACGGCCAGGCTGTGGTCGATTTGTTGGCCGGCCAGATTCAAGTGATGTTCACAGCCCCCAATGTGGCCATGGCCCATGTGAAATCTGGCAAGTTGCGCTTGTTGGCGGTGACCACCAAAGAGCGTGTCAGTTCCATGCCCGACATCGCCACTGTGCATGAGATGGGTGTGAAGGATTTTGAATACCTCGGCTGGATCATTGTGTTTGCACCAAGTGCAACACCCCCTGCTGTGATCGAGCAACTCGCCGCCGCATGGCTGAGGGTAAAAAACACACCGGCCATTGCGCAAAAACTGAACGAGTTGGCGATGGCAGCGCCAGATCGTTACAGCGCTCGCCCCGCCTTGCAAGACTTTGTCAAATCTGAATACGCTCGCTTAGGAAAACTCATCAAAGACAACAACATCAAGTCAGAGGTGTGAACGTGAGCTTTGAATCCATGGCTGTGCAGCGATGGGCTTTGCCCCATGGCATTGAGCTGCATGGCGTTCGCGCTGGCAAAGGCTTGCCCCTGATCTTCATTCATGGTGCCATGGGAGACTGGCGCTCATGGGAAGCGCAGTGGTCTGCTTTTACAGCGCACTTCGATTGCATCTCTTACAGCCGCCGGTTCAGTTTTCCCAATCAGAACCATCAACCCTCGCCGCATCATTCGGCGCTTGACGAAGCCCAAGACCTAGAGCACTTGATGAACTTGCTGCGCATTGACAAGGCCATCTTGGTGGGCAGCTCTTATGGCGGCTTCACGGCTTTGGCCCTTGCGGTTCAAATACCACAGCGCATTCAAGCGCTGGTGGCCGTTGAGCCGCCCATGATGAAGTATGCGTATTTCACATCCGAAGGCCGAGACATTGCCGAAGCATTTCGCACAGGCACCATTGAGCCTGCTAACGCCGCGTTCAGAGCGGGTGACGATGTGCTTGCAGCGCAAATCATGACAGGTGGTATCAATGGTGCGACCTCCGCAGTGGCGTCGGGTGCGGCCATGGACAAGCGTTTGCAGAATTTGCAAGCCATGAAAATGATCGCGTTGTCGAGCGATGAGTTTCCGCTCATTCCGCCTGAACAATTGGCGGCTTTGCCAATGCCTGTGCTGTTGATGTCAGGTTTGAATACGCAGCCTGTGCACAAGGCCATCTTCGACAACGTGGTCGTCGCGATGCCCAACGCCAAAGCGGTGCGTGTGGCCGGTGCCGGTCATGGCGTCAGTCGAGAGCAAGCGGCATTTTTCAACAACACGGTGTTGGCTTTTTTGGCAGAATGCTCGACGCTTTGAATTGGCTGCGCAAGGCTGCGCCAATGCGGGGTTTCTTGGCTCATAATTTGGCCATGCAGATTCTGAACGCAGCGCTTTTCATTCGCCAAGGCAAGTCATGACAACGCCCCTCTATGAATTTGCCATTGTGGGCGGCGGGATGGCCGGGGCATCTGTCGCATATCGCTTGGCACCTTCAGCGTCGGTTGTGTTGTTGGAGCGAGAGTCTCAGCCTGGCTATCACACCACGGGTCGGTCGGCTGCCATGTTCATGGAGAGTTATGGGCCGCCCGGTGTGCGAGCCTTGACGCGTGCCAGCCGACACTTTTATACGGCACCGCCGCCACAGTTTTCAGCGCATTCATTGCTCAGCCCTAGGGGCGCACTGTATGTGGCCCAACAAGATCAAGCGGAGGCTTTAAAACACGTCGCCGAGGCGTTGGGACAAAGCATTCCCAACCTCGCACATTTGTCAGCTCAGCAAACCTTGGCACTGGCGCCTTGCCTCAAACCCGATCAGCTGCTTGGCGCCTTGTGGGACCCCGACTCGCAAGACATTGATGTCAATGCACTGCTTCAAGGATTTCTCAAAGGCTTTCAAAAAGAAGGTGGCCACTTGCAGTGCAATGCCGAAATGGTCGAAGCGAAATTTGTGCAAGATCATTGGTGTCTGCGACTTCAAAACGGCGCCGAAGTGCGTGCCAAATGCGTGGTCAATGCCAGCGGTGCATGGGGTGATGCTGTTGCCAACATTGTGGGCGCCAAACCGATTGGCTTGGTGCCACGCCGCCGAAGTGCTTTTACCTTCAAAGCGCCGGAGGGCACTGACACCAAAGCATGGCCGGCAATTGTCGGCATTGAAGAAGACTGGTATTTCAAACCCGATGCCGGTCAACTGTTTGGCTCGCCTGCCAATGCAGACGACACCTTTGCGCACGACGTGTTGCCAGAGGACATGGACATTGCGCTGGGCATCGACCGCATCATGGCAGCCACAAATTTGAACATTCATCGGCCCACCAGCACCTGGGCGGGCTTGCGCACATTTGCCCCAGACGGCGAAATGGTGATTGGCTTTGACGATGCTTGTCCCCAATTCTTTTGGCTGGTGGGGCAGGGTGGCTACGGCATTCAAAGTGCCGCGGGTTATTCCAGCTTGGCGGCGTGCTTGCTTCAGAAGAAAGCCATCACCCCAGAACTTTCAGCATGCGGCGTCGATGCCAGCATGTTTGACGTCCAACGATTGAGAAAATAAAAGGAGACGGCTTTGAACAATTCAAAACGACAATGGTTGCAAACCAGCCTGCATGGCTTGGTGATCAGCGCATTCACCATGGGTGCGCTCAGCACCGTCACTGGCGCCATGGCCCAAGCGGCCTATCCCAGCAAACCGATCAGTCTGGTGGTGCCATACCCACCGGGGGGTGCCACTGACATCATTGGTCGCATCATGGCGCAGGCCATGTCCAAAAGCTTGGGTCAGCCGGTTGTGGTTGAAAACAAAGCAGGCGCTGGCACGGTCATCGGTGCAGCCGAAGTGGCGCAAGCACAGGCGGATGGTTACACCTTGTTGATCAGTTCCAACACCACCTTCACGGTCAACCCTGCCATCAAGGCCAAGTTGCCTTACGACCCCGCTAAGAATTTTGAATCGGTGGCTGGCATTGGCTCTTCGCCGTTGGTGTTGTTGGCCAACCCGAACGTTCCTGTAAAGACTGTGAAAGAGCTGGTCGCTGCGGCCAATCAGCCCAACGCCAAGTTTGCCTTTGGTTCGTTCGGCAGCGGCACCACCTCGCATTTGGCGGGAGAAATGTTCAAGTACATGGCCGGTGTGGACATTTTGCACGTCCCTTACAAGGGCAGCGCACCCGCCATGACCGACTTGATTGGTGGACAAATTCAATTCACTTTTGACACCAATGTGGCGGCATTGCCGATGTTGCGCGCAGGCAAAGTGAAAGCCATCGCTGTGACCTCGGCACAGCGTTCGTCTACTTTGCCCAATGTGCCCACCATCGCAGAGTCGGGCTATCCTGGTTATGAAATGGTGCCTTGGATTGTGATTGTGGCACCACGAGGCTTGCCTAAGGCTGTGAGTCAAAAACTGACTTCAAGCATTCAGGATATTTTGAAAGATCCCAATTCAAAACGCGATTTAGAGCGTGCGGGATTGGAAGTGGCATTTGAAGAACCGCAGTCATATGACAAGCGCGTGGCCACCGAGTTGCCCTTGCTGCGTGCCTATGTGCACCGCGCCAAAATTACGGCGGACTGAGCATGTCATTGATTCAAAAGTCTGCCGTTGAGTTGCGTGCCTTGATTCGCAACAAAGAAGTGTCGCCTGTTGAGTTGATGGCGGCTTGTATTGCGCAAATTGAGACACTCAATCCGCATGTCAACGCCGTGACGGCCACAGACTTTGAGCGAGCGCAGCTTGCGGCCAAGCGCGCTGAGGCCATGGTCATGCAACAAGCCGAATTGCCTTTGCTGCATGGTTTGCCAATCGGTGTGAAGGACTTGCAAGAAACAGAAGGTTTGCTAACCACTTTTGGCAACATTGGTTTGCGCGGCAACGTGCCCACAGCCGATAACAGTTATGTGGCCAAACTCAAACATGCGGGCGCCATTGTCACTGCCAAAACCAATGTGCCTGACATGGGCGCGGGCGCCAATTCGCGCAATCCTGTTTGGGGTGCGACAGGCAATCCTTTCAATCCAGCCCTCAATGCAGGCGGCTCCTCGGGTGGCTCTGCTGCTGCATTGGCCGTTGACATGTTCCCGCTTTGTACGGGGTCAGA
>RFVJ01000127.1 GCA_009928125.1 Betaproteobacteria bacterium | reverse complement strand
ACCCAAGACGTGGCTCGCCTGCGCAGCACACCCACCTTGTCTGTGCTGGACGGCCCTGAAGTTCGCACCATTTTCTTCGGCTTTGACCTGGGCAGCGACGAACTCAAATACGCACCCAAAGGCAAGAACTTCTTCAAAGATGTTCGCGTTCGCAAAGCTTTGAGCATGGCCATCGACCGTACCGCCATTCAGCGCAGCATCATGCGCGGTTTGTCTGTGCCCGCCAGCCTCATCATCGCGCCTGGCGTGAACGGCTACAACGCCGACATGGACAAAACTGCCGCAGCCGATGTGGAAGGCGCCAAGAAACTCTTGGCAGAAGCCGGTTATCCCAACGGTGTTGAGTTCACCTTGGATTGCCCCAACAACCGCTATGTCAATGACGAAGAAGTCTGCCAAGCGGTGGTCAACATGTGGGCCAAGATTGGTGTGAAAGCCAAATTGAACGCCATCAACTTTGGCCCCTTCATTGCCAAAGTTCAAAACTTTGACACCAGCGCTTACCTCTTGGGTTGGGGCGTGGCCACTTACGATGCACAGTACTCCTTGCAATCATTGGTCATGACCCGTACCTCAGGTCCTGATGGCAGTTTCAACTTCTCCAAAGTCAGCAACGCCCGCGTTGATGCATTGGTTGAGTCCATGAAAACCGAACTGGACAAGTCCAAGCGCGATGCCATGATCAAGGAAGCCTTGACCATCACCCGCGACGAAATGTTGTACATCCCCTTGCATCACCAGATGCGCCCATGGGCCATGAAGAAAAACGTCACCATGACGCACAACTCCAACGATGCGCCCAAAATGTTTTACGTGACTGTCAACTGATCTTCAGTTGCCCCCACAAAAAAGACGTTCCTCGGAACGTCTTTTTTTTGCCGCTTGAATTGTCAGCGCAGAGTCTGAAAAGACTTCAATGGCGCCCTTCTTCCACCGCGTGGCAGGCAATCTTGATGCCCTTGATGTTTTTCAATACAGGGCGTTCGGTTCTGCAGCGCTCATTGGCCAAGGGGCAGCGTGGGTTGAAACTGCAACCGGGTGGCGGGTTGAGTGGATTGGGTACCTCGCCTTGCACAGGCGTACGCGCACGGCCAGTGTCTTTCATTTTGGGAATGGCATCGAGCAACATGCGCGTGTAGGGATGTTGCGGGTTGCTGAACAAGCTGTGCTTGTCGGCCAATTCCACCAACTGCCCCAAATACATCACCCCCACGTTGTCGCTCACGTGCCGCACCACCGCCAAGTTGTGCGAGATGAACAAATAGGTGAGGCCGCGCTCGCGCTGCAAATCTTTCATGATGTTCAGCACTTGCGCTTGCACACTGACATCCAAGGCGGAAGTGGGTTCATCGCAGACCAAAAACTCTGGCGCTGTGGCCAATGCACGCGCAATGGAAATGCGCTGACGTTGACCGCCTGAGAATTGATGGGGGTACTTCACCATGTCGAGCGCTGACAAGCCCACCGACTGCAACAGCTCAGCCACACGCGCTTTCAGTTCTTCTTCATCGTGAATCAAGCCGTGCTCTTTGAGGGGCTCAGCGATGATGTCTTCCACTTTCCAGCGAGGGTTCAAACTGGCATACGGATCTTGAAAGATCATTTGAATGCGTTTGCGCATCGCTTTGGCATTGTCGGATTTGAACGCTGCATGGGCATCCTCTCCGTCGAAGGTGAGGCCGCCGCGGGTCGGTTCATACAAACCCACCAACAAGCGTGCGACGGTGCTCTTGCCGCAACCCGACTCACCCACCAAGGCCAAGGTTTTACCGCGTTCAATTTCAAAACTGACGCCGTCCACTGCTTTGAGCATTTGACGGGGTCTTCTTTCAATCACACGGGTCAGCCACGGTGCCGACACGTCAAATGTCTTGGCCAAATCGTGTGCCACAACCAGTGCGTGAGATGGCGCAGATGCTGAATGACTCATCGCACGACCTCCAACTTGGTTTCGTTTTGCAACCAGCACGCCACATGCGTCTGGACAGTGGGGTCGAACTTGTTCACTGGCGACAAATCAGGCCTTTCTTGTCTGCACCGATCAAATGCTTGGGGACAACGAGGGTTAAAAGCACACCCTTTGGGGATGGCATTCAATCGCGGCATGGCGCCATCGATTTGATTCAAGCGCTCACGGTCGACTTCCATGTCGGGAATCGAGGCCATCAGGCCTGCGGTGTAAGGGTGCTCTGGGTGATTGATCACCTGATGCACAGGCCCTACTTCCACAATGCGGCCCGCATACATCACCGCCACACGGTCGCAGGTTTCGGCAATGACGCCCATGTCGTGCGTGATCAGCATCACTGCGGCACCATGCTTTTGACACACATTTTTAAGCAAACTGATGATCTGCGCTTGGATGGACACGTCCAATGCTGTGGTGGGCTCATCGGCCACAATCAGTTGGGGCTCAGCGGCCAATGCCAAGGCAATCACCACACGTTGGCGCATACCGCCCGAGAACTGATGTGGAAAATGATCAATGCGCTCTGCCGCGGCAGGGATGCCGGTGTCTTGCAACAAAGCGATGGCGCGTTCACGGGCTTCCTGATCGGACACCGGCAAATGCGCCTGAATGGTTTCAGTCAGTTGCTTGCCCACCGAATACAAAGGGTTCAGTGAGGTGAGCGGGTCTTGAAAAATCGCGCCAATTTTGCGTCCCCGAATGCTGCGCATTTGGTCGTTGTTCAAATTGTCGATGCGCTGACCTTGCAGCATGATTTCACCACCAGCCACGCGGCCAGGTGGTTCAAGCAAACCAATGATGGATGCACCGGTGAGGGACTTGCCCGCACCCGACTCGCCCACCACACCCAAGATTTCACCGGGGGCGATTTCAAATGAAATTTCGTCCAGCGCACGCAAAGTGCCATGCCGGCTTGGAAACTCCACGACCAAATTTTTAACTTGTAAAAGGCTCATGACAACCAGTCAAAGGAATGAGGGCTCAACGCAAACGAGGGTTCAAGGCATCGCGCAGCCAATCGCCCAACAAGTTCACTGACAAAGCAATGAGGACCAAGGTCACACCTGGAAAAATGGTGATCCACCATTCACCGGAAAACAAAAAGTCATTGCCAATTCGGATGAGCGTTCCAAGAGACGGCGAGGTGGGTGGCACGCCTACGCCCAAGAATGACAGCGTGGCCTCGGTGATGATGGCCGTGGCCACTTGAATGGTGGCCAACACCATCACAGGCCCCAACACATTGGGCAACACGTGTCGCAGCATGATGCGCAAAGGCGCAACGCCCGTGACACGTGCCGCCTGAACATATTCTTTGTTGCGCTCAACCAAGGTGGTGCCTCGCACCGTGCGCGCATATTGAACCCAGCCCGTGAGTGAGATCGAAATGATCAGCACACCAAAAGCCAAAGAGTCGTCGGCATCAGGGAACAACGCGCGCCCTACGCCTGCAATCAACAGCGCCACCAAGATGGCAGGAAAAGACAACATCACATCGCAAAGGCGCATCAGAAATGCATCGATCCACCCCCCCCGAAATCCAGCAATCAGGCCCAAGCCAACGCCCACCAACAAAGACACCAAGACAGAGGCCAGACCCACCACCAACGAGATGCGAGTGCCGTACATCAAGGCCGACAAAATGTCGCGGCCCTGGTCGTCTGTGCCCAGCAAATATTTGGCACTTCCCTCAGCCGACCAAGCGGGGGGCAAGCGGGCGTCCATGAGGTCCAGGCTGGCGGCATCGAAGGGGTTGTACGGCGCAACCCATTTGGCAAAGACCGCACAAAAAATAAAGATGAAGGCAATCAAAGCGGCCCACATGGCCGTTTTGGATTGCTTGAAACTGTAGCCAACATCGCTGTTGAGCCATCGGGAAATGGGATTGGACATGCCTTCTGAATCTTTCTGAAAGAGGGTCTTCGTGGCCAAGTGGTTAAACGCCCGACAGTGGCAGCGCATGCTCCACCAAACTGGCATGCAACGCTGCCCCTAAAGGCAAGATGGCGTCGTTGAAATCGTAGCGGCTGTTGTGCAAAGGGTGAGGACCTGGGCCATCGATGGCGCCTTGGCCCACGCGCAAATACGCACCTGGTTTGGCCTGCAACATGAACGAAAAATCTTCGGCCCCCATGCTGGGCGTCATGTTGCGCCAAACGCGGTCTGCGCCGACCAAGGTGGTGGCCACATCGGCGGCAAAGTTGGCCTCCGGCACAGTGTTGACCGTGGCAGGATAACCGCGCTTGTAAGTGAGTTGGGCCGTGGCGCCAAAGCCATGCGCCACCGCTTCGCACAAATGGCGCAAGCGGTCTTCGATGGTTTGTTGAACTGCTTCGTTGTAGGTGCGCACGGTGCCCACCAATGTCGCTTCGCCAGGGATGACGCTGGAGGCACCTGGGTTGCCTGCTTGCATCGAGCAAATGCTGATGACCGCTTGATCAAACGCAGACAAATTGCGCGCCACAATGCTTTGCGCCGCGGTGATGATGTGCGCCGCCACCAGCACAGGGTCCACCGCTTGATGCGGTCTGGCACCATGACCACCTTTGCCGGTAATGTGAATGCGAAGGGTGTCGGCCGCGGCTTGCATAGGGCCTGGTGTCACGCCAATGACGCCCAAGGGCGTGTCGGGCGAGTTGTGCTGTGCATACACCTGTTCGCAAGGAAAGCGATCGAACAAGCCATCTTCCATCATGGCGCGTGCACCAGCGTAGCCTTCTTCGCCCGGCTGAAAAATCAGCACGGCAGTGCCGTCAAACTGACGTGTCTCGGCCAAGTAACGCGCCGCACCCAACAGCATGGCCGTGTGGCCATCGTGGCCACAAGCGTGCATCAGGCCAGAGTTTTTGGACTTCCACAAACTGTCGTTGTGCTCGGGCAAGGGCAGCGCATCCATGTCGGCACGCAAACCAATCATGCGCCCGGGGTTGTGTGCACTGCGACCTTGACCGTGCACCAAGGCCACCACGCCAGTTTTGCCGATGCCAGTGTGAATGGCATCGACCCCACACACTTTGAGCGCTTCAACCACGCGGCCCGAGGTGTAAATTTCTTCAAAGCCCAACTCGGGGTTGGCATGCAGGTCACGTCGGAACGCTGTGAGTTCGGGGTGAAACTTGGCAATGTGTGCAAAGGCCCGACCTTGGGCCAAAGCATTTTTCAAAGAAGCACCTTGAAGCGCCGCCTCGGCTGCACTCAGGTCATGGGAACTGTTGCGCAACATGCTCAATGCCCCCCCACCTTGCCAACGCGCAAACGGGGGTCCACCAAAAAGTACAGCAAGTCCACAATCAAATTGATGACCACAAAAATCAGGGCAATCAAGCACAGATAAGCCGCCATGACGGGAATGTCGGCAAAGGTCACCGCTTGAATGAACAACAAGCCCATGCCTGGCCACTGAAACACCGTCTCTGTGATGATGGCAAATGCGATGAGGCCACCCAATTGCAAACCGGTGATGGTCATCACAGGCACCAGGGTGTTTTTGAGTGCATGGCCAAAATGAATCGCTCGGTTGGACAAACCGCGTGCCCGCGCAAACTTGATGTAATCGGTGCGCAACACCTCCAGCATTTCTGCGCGCACCAAACGCATGATGAGTGTCAACTGAAACACAGTGAGCGTGAGGGCCGGCAAGATGATGTGATGCCAACCTTTGGCCGTGAGCAAGCCTGTGCTCCACCAACCAATTTTGACGACGTCGCCACGGCCAAAACTTGGGAACCAACCCAGCAAGACCGCAAAGAACAAAATCAACAAAATGCCAATGAGGAAAGTGGGCAAAGACACGCCCAGCAAAGACAGGGTCATGAGCAGTTGGCTGCCAAAGGTACCGCGGCGAAGGGCCGCATAAACGCCCATGGGAATGCCAATCATCAAAGCCATGCCCGCAGCCAACACGGCCAGCTCCAAGGTGGCAGGAAAGCGATCGGCAATGAGTTGCGACACTTTGGCACCTTGGCGCAGGCTGATGCCAAATTCACCCTGTGCGGCATTGAGCAAAAAGTGCCAAAACTGCACCACAAAGGGTTGGTCTAAACCCAAATCTTTGCGCAGCGCTGTGATTTGATCGGCGGTGGCGTCTTGGCCCAAAATGAACAACACAGGGTCGCCCACGTACTGGAACAGCAAAAAAGCGATGAACGCCACCGAAACCATGACCATGACGGCCTGGATCAGGCGTTGAATGACAAATGCAAACATTCAATTCCCTTAATTCGAACCCTGAACTATGCAACAAACAGGCCTGATTTGGCCAGAGGGGATTCCCCACTCGAGTAGTTGGTGAACAAAGCAGTGCGCTTGGACAAGTCGTGCACATAGCCTAAGGCCCATTGCGTTGCATCATTGCCAACGCCAGTGGCTTTGAGCTGGGTGTAGGCAAATCGAACTTGGCCTGAGCTGACGTCGTACTGCGTACCGTACATGTCAGTTTGAGTTTTGGTTGCGCCAATTTTGTTCACATTGGTCAAGTACATCAACTTGGCTGCGCCCATTTGGTAGTTGATGGCAAAGTTGGTTTGCTCGTAATCATTGGCCGCTTTGGCTGCGGTGGTGTACTTGGTGGT
>RFVJ01000126.1 GCA_009928125.1 Betaproteobacteria bacterium | reverse complement strand
ACTTTCACTCACCCAAAATTTCTTGCAAACACCTTTGCACGCGTTCGCCAGAATCTGTGTCGTCCAATGGATTGCGACGCAGGCGATGGCGCAAGGCCAGGGGTGCAATGGTTTGAAGGTGTTCTGGCTTGACAGACTTGCTGCCTTGCATGGCTGCCAAGGCACGCGTTGCGCGCAGCAGGGTCAGTTCTGCGCGAAGCCCATCCGTGCCCAGTTGCTGACACAAGCGTGCGCAAAGGGTGAGCATCTCGTCACTGATCACCACCGAGTCCAACAGCTTTCTGGCTTTGACGATGCGTTTTTGGAGCTTGTCGCTCTCGTCTTGCCATTGTGCTTTGTAGGCCACGGGGTCTTTGTCAAATGCATCGCGGCGTTTGATGACTTCAACGCGCAGTGCGATCTCTTGCGGCGTGCGAACTTGAACCGACAAACCAAAACGGTCGAGCAATTGCGGACGCAATTCGCCTTCCTCAGGATTGCCACTGCCAACCAACACGAAGCGCGCCGGGTGGCGAATGCTGAGGCCTTCACGCTCTACCAAGTTTTCGCCGGAGGCGGCAACGTCAATCAGCAAGTCGACCAAATGATCGTCCAACAAATTCACTTCGTCGATGTACAAAAAACCGCGGTGCGCTTGGGCCAACAAGCCAGGCGAAAACTCTTTGATGCCTTGCGACAAAGCTTTCTCTAAATCGAGTGCGCCCACAATGCGATCTTCTGTCGCGCCCAAAGGCAAGTCCACCACGCTGACAGCACGGCTTTCGGTTTGGAGTTTGGTTGCTTTGGCACCCGGTGTGCCTTGCGAGGCTTGGCAAACAGGGCAGGCCTGCGCTGGCTTTTGGGGATCGCATTTGTAGGGGCAACCCTTCACCACCTGAAGGGGGGGCAGCAAATCGGCCAAAGCCCGCACCGCGGTGGATTTGCCAGTTCCACGGTTCCACGATCACCCAGCACCAGCACGCCACCCACTGTAGGGTCAATGGCCACCACCTGAATGGCGAGGGTCATCTCGTCTTGACCGACGATGGCTGCAAAAGGAAACGTGGATGCCATGGAAAATCCCGCTGAACTGATTCAGCCCATCATCTGAAACCAGCCTCAAACTGTCAAGTTAAATTTACAGTTTACAGCTTACAGCTTCAATGACGGGTTGCGACTGTCGGTTTAGAGCGACGAACGCAGTTTCTTGGAGTGTCGATGGACAGTCTCCACCAAAGCGGTCACATGTTCTGGTGGCGTGTGTTGATGGATGCCATGCCCCAAATTGAAAATGTGGGTGGGTCCTGTTTGGGTGGTGTCGGTGTGCGGTTTGCCAAAGCTGTCCAAAACCCGAACCACTTCTTTTTCGATGCTTTCTGGGGGTGCAAACAGCACGTTGGGGTCGATGTTGCCTTGCAGTGCTTTCCCTCGTCCGCCCACTTGGCCGCCCACCATGGCGCGGGCTTTGCCCAAGTTCATGGTCCAGTCGAGACCCAAGACTTCGCAGTCGAGTTGGCCCATTTCGTCCAGCCACAAGCCGCCACCTTTGGTGAACACAATGCGCGGAATTTGTTGGCCTTCATGGTGTGTTTTGAGCTTGGAGAGCACCAATTCGGTGTATTTCAGGCTGAATTGTTGGAAAGCGCCATCGGCCATGACGCCGCCCCAACTGTCAAAAATCATCACGGCTTGAGCGCCTGCGTCAATTTGGGCATTCAAGTAGTCGGCCACCGAGAGGGCGTTGATTTCCAAAATGCGATGCATCAAGTCGGGTCGGCTGTACATCAAACTTTTGACCAACCGGTAGTCGTCTGACCCTGCACCTTCGACCATGTAGCAGGCCAAAGTCCAAGGGCTACCTGAGAAGCCAATGAGGGGAACCCGTCCGTTCAAGGCCTTTCGAATGGAGGTGACCGCGTCAAAGACATAACGCAGTTTGTTCATGTCGGGTACTTGCAGCGCTGCAACAGCGGCCTCGTCGCGCACCACTTTCTCGAATTTGGGGCCTTCGCCCAGGGCAAAGCTCAGGCCCAAGCCCATGGCGTCTGGGACCGTCAGGATGTCGGAAAACAGAATGGCGGCATCCAAAGGGTACCTGTCCAGGGGCTGAAGGGTGACTTCGGTGGCGAAGTCGGTGTTGGTGGCCAAGCCCATGAAACTGCCGGCTTTTTCCCGAGTTTTCCGGTATTCGGGCAGGTACCTTCCGGCTTGGCGCATCAGCCATACAGGCGTGTGGTCTGTGGCTTGGCGCAGGCATGCGCGCAGGAATCGGTCGTTTTGGAGTGCTGGGTACATGGTCTTTGGGGCCTGTCAGGAACCCATCCTTGTCTAGGTGTCAATTCAAAATATATGCAAAGTGTCAATTTAACTTGACGATTTGTCAAATCTGGGTAAATTACAGGTCTGTCAATCACCTCGTCAGGCTCATCATGAACGCCTTGTTGGAATGGATTCAATCGCCAGCGCAGTTGCGAAAGCTGTCGCGCGATAGCTTGCCTGACTTGGCGATTGAATTGCGCGAGCGTTTGATTCAATCCGTCTCGCAAACCGGCGGTCACTTTAGCTCAAATTTGGGCACTGTCGAACTCACCATTGCCTTGCACTATGTCTTCAACACACCTGAGGACCGTTTGATTTGGGATGTGGGCCACCAAACCTACCCCCACAAAATGCTCACTGGCCGGATGGACCAAATGGGGACCTTGCGACAAAAGGGCGGTCTCAGTGGATTTCCAAGGCGTGAAGAAAGTGCTTACGACGCATTTGGCACAGCACACTCATCCACCAGCATTTCAGCGGCATTGGGCATGGCGATGGCCGCCAAACAAACTGGCAGTCAACGCAAAGCTGTGGCCATCATTGGCGATGGCGCATTGACGGCAGGCATGGCCTATGAAGCGATGAACAATGCGGGCGCAGCAGACTGTGACTTGCTGGTGATCTTGAACGACAACGACATGTCGATCAGTCCGCCCGTCGGCGCCTTGAACCAGTATTTGGGCGAATTGATGTCAGGTCGCTTTTATGCGGAAGCCAAAAAAATTGGCGAAAAGTTTTTGAAAAATGCGCCGCCCTTGTTTGCATTGGCGCGTCAACTCGAACAACAAACGCACAACTTCATTCAACCTGAAACCATTTTTGAAAAGTTGGGATTTACTTACACAGGCCCCATCGATGGTCATGACGTCAATGGCATGGTCGATGCCTTGCAGAAATTGTCTCAAGCCAAGGGTCCACAGTTCTTGCACGTGGTGACGCGCAAGGGCAAAGGTTACGCCAAGGCCGAAGCTGATCCCATCAACTACCACGGCCCTGGCAAGTTCGATCCTGCTGTGGGCCTTGTTCCTGCCACCAGCAGCAAATTGACCTACACACAAGTGTTTGGTCAATGGCTGTGTGACATGGCCGCCAAGGATCCCCGCTTGGTGGGTATCACGCCCGCCATGCGTGAAGGCTCTGGCATGGTGGCATTCAGCCAACGATTTGCCAACCGTTATCACGATGTTGGCATTGCAGAGCAGCACGCCGTCACTTTCGCAGCTGGCATGGCTTGTGAAGGCTTGAAGCCCGTGGTGGCCATTTATTCCACCTTTTTGCAACGCGCCTACGATCAATTGATTCACGATGTGGCTTTGCAAAATTTGCCAGTGGTTTTTGCACTGGACCGCGCAGGCTTGGTCGGTGCTGATGGGGCCACGCATGCTGGCATGTTTGACATTGCCTTCACCCGTTGTATTCCCAACATGAGTATTGCGTGTCCAGCGGACGAAAACGAATGTCGACAAATGCTCAGCACCGCTTATGCGCAAGACCATGCGGTCACAGTGCGATACCCGCGCGGTGCCGGCGTCGGTGCCGAAGTTTGCAAAGACTTAAGTACCTTGCCCTTTGCCAAAGGTGAAATTCGACGACAAGGCAAAGGCATTGCCATATTGGCCTTTGGCCCCTTGCTTTATGAAGCATTGAAAGCAGCAGAGCAGATCGATGCCACTGTGGTCAACATGCGATGGGCCAAGCCTTTGGACCTTGAGTTGCTCATGGAAGTTGCCAAGGGGCATGATCGCCTGGTGACTCTAGAAGATGGCACACGCAAAGGCGGTGCTGGCGCAGCGGTGTTGGAAGCTTTGCAAGATGTCGGTCTGGTCAAGCCCGTGTTGGTCATCGGATTTGAAGATGAGTTCACTGAACATGGTGACCCCCATTTGTTGATGCAGCAGTACGGACTGACTGCGCCAGGTATTCAAAAGCGCATCGAAACCTGCTGGCCAGATGTACAAACAGCGCCTGCCCTCAGAAGGGTTGTTTAAATGGCAGTTTGGACGCTTGGTCTGAACCACCGCACCGCGCCGATTGATTTGCGCGAGCGCTTTGCTTTTGCGTCTGAGCAATTAGAAAACTCTTTGATTGGATTGCGACAAAAATTTGAAAGCCACAAAGAAGTGGCCATCTTGTCGACTTGCAACCGGACCGAAATCTACTGTGCAGGTGATGCGGTTCAACTTCCGCAAACGCTGTCGTGGTTGGCCGAAAAGGGGCAAACCAACATTGAGGTGTTGCAATCGCACATCTACCGCTTAGAGGGCGATGCCTCAGCGCGACATGCCTTCAGAGTGGCCAGCGGACTCGATTCCATGGTGTTGGGAGAGTCGCAAATTTTGGGTCAATTGAAGGATGCAGTGAAGTTGGCGGCTGACACGGGGGCTTTGGGCACCACCTTGAATCAATTGTTTCAACGCTCCTTTGCGGTTGCCAAAGAAGTGAGAACATCGACGGAAATAGGCGTTCATTCCATCAGCATGGCGGCAGCGTCAGTGCGCTTGGCCAGCCGTATTTTTGAGAATATCAAAGACACCCATGTGCTGTTTGTGGGAGCGGGCGAAATGATTGAATTGTGTGTGGCGCACTTTGCCGTCAAGTCGCCGCGCTCGATCACCATTGCCAACCGTTCCGCCGACAGGGCCCAAGCCTTGGCGGCTTCGCATGGCGGCAAATCGATTGCATTGGTCGATCTTCCCAAACACCTTCACGAATTTGACATCATCATCAGTTGCACAGCCAGCTCTTTGCCTTTGATTGGTTTGGGCGCTGTTAAAAGTGCCCTGCGTGCGCGAAAAAATCGCCCGATTTTCATGGTCGACCTGGCTGTGCCACGTGACATTGAGCCTGAGGTCAAAGACTTGAACGATGTCTATTTGTACACTGTGGATGATCTCAAAGAAGTGATCAACAGTGGCCAGTCGCAACGCCAAGCTGCGGTGGTTGATGCAGAAATCATCATTGATGTAGGTGTCCAAAAGTTCATGGCATGGTTAGACCAACGCGCACATGTTCCGCTCATCCAAGAGCTCAATTCACAAGCCGACCATTGGCGTCAAGCTGAACTGGTTCGCGCGCGCAAGTTGCTTGAAAAAGGACAACCGCTTGAAGAGGTGCTGGAATCCTTTTCGATGGGTTTGATGAAGAAGATGCTCAACGGACCCCTGCGTGAACTTCACCATGCTGAAGTTGACCAAAGAGACAAAGCACGGGAAGCCGTTCGGAAAATGTTTCTCAACAGCTGATCGGTCATGCGTGTTCTTTTGTTGGGTGCAACTGGCACCATCGGCCTTGCAACAGCCCGTGCTTTGATGCAGCAAGGCCATCAACTGGTTTGTTTGCTTCGAAAGCCTTTGGGGTCAGCAGCCGCAAGCCATCCAAATCAAATTCTCACATCATTGCAGGGTGCAGAGCTTCGATTTGGGGACCCTTGCCGCTTAGAGTCTCTCAAGCAAGATGCATTTTGCAATGAGCCGTTTGATGCGGTGGTTTCTTGTTTGGCTTCACGCACAGGCACGCCGCAAGATGCGTGGGCTGTGGATTATCAGGCGCACCTGTTGGCCCTTGAAGTTGCCAAATCGGTGGGTGTGCGTCAGTTTGTGCTGTTGTCAGCCATTTGTGTCCAAAAACCGTTGTTGGCATTTCAGAAAGCCAAGCTGGCTTTTGAGTCTGCCTTGATCGAATCCGGATTGACGTATTCGATTGTGCGGCCAACTGCTTTTTTCAAATCGCTTTCGGGTCAATTGACGCGGGTTCAAAAAGGCAAACCGTTTCTCATCTTTGGCGATGGCAGACGCACGGCTTGCAAGCCCATCAGCGATGACGATTTGGGTGATTTCATGGCCAGGTGTTTGACGGATGCAAGCAAACACAATCAAATTTTGCCGATTGGTGGACCCGGTCCAGCCATTACACCGCGCGAGCAAGGTGAGTATTTATTTCAAAAACTTGGCAAGGCCGTTCAATTTCAAAGTGTGCCTGTCGGTTTGCTGGATTTCATCATTGGTGTTTTGGATTTGCTCGGCAAAATTTCTTCCAAAGCAGCGGACAAAGCAGAGCTGGCACGCATTGGGCGCTACTACGCAACGGAATCGATGTTGGTTTGGAACGCAGCCTTGAACCAATACGATTGGTGTACAGATTGAAATATCCGTTATGTTTCAGTATCGCCACTGAATTTGAACTGTGCGCACTTTCATTGGCCACAATTTCCTTGAAGAAAAATAATCTCAATGACATCCGAACTCTCTAAATGGCTTGAAGACGAAATCAAAGCCATCGCAACTTATGAAT
>RFVJ01000125.1 GCA_009928125.1 Betaproteobacteria bacterium | reverse complement strand
GTGAGTGGATGGCACGTTTCACTGCTTGGAGCGCTGGCTTGTTCAGCCGCGCCGGCGGTGGCGCGGCCGTGCAAGGTGCAGGTGATGGCAGCTTGCCAGTGAATTTGGGCAGCTATGACTATGCCAAAAATGGTGCTGCGCAAGGCAAGATTCAAAACATTGATCAAGCCCTGGTGTGGGTGGTGGTGGCCTTGCTGATGTGGGGCATGATCATGGTGTACTCGGCCAGCATTGCCATGCCGGACAACCCCAAGTTTGCGCGCTATGCGCAAACGCATTTCTTGGTTCGTCACGTCATCTCGATCGTGATTGGATTTGGTGTGGCCTTGTTGGCTTTTCAAGTGCCCTTGGAAACTTGGGAAAAAAATGCACGACCTTTGTTCATTTTGTCCTTGATCTTGTTGGCAGCGGTGTTGCTGCCCTTCATTGGCAAAGGGGTGAACGGTGCACGGCGCTGGATTTCCTTGGGTGTGATGAATTTCCAGCCCTCTGAATTTGCCAAGCTGGCCGTCATCATTTACGCATCCGATTACATGGTGCGCAAGATGGAAGTGAAAGAGCGCTTCTTCCGCGCGGTGCTGCCCATGGGGGCAGCAGTCGGATTGGCCGGTATTTTCTTGTTGGCCGAACCGGACATGGGCGCCTTCTTGGTGATCGCCATCATTGCCATGGGCATCTTGTTCTTGGGCGGTGTGAATGCCCGCATGTTCTTCTTGATCTTGGCGATCTTGGTGTTTGCATTTGCCATGATCATTGCCGCTTCACCCTGGCGACGTGAGCGCATTTTTGCGTACCTCGATCCTTGGGACCCCACGCATGCGTTGGGCAAAGGCTATCAGTTGTCACATTCACTGATTGCCATTGGTCGCGGCGAAATCTTTGGCGTGGGTTTGGGTGGCAGCGTTGAAAAACTGCATTGGTTGCCTGAAGCGCATACCGACTTCTTGTTGGCGGTGATTGGTGAAGAGTTTGGATTGGTGGGCGTGATTGCCGTGATTGGCATGTTCTTGTGGCTCAGCCGCCGCATCATGGTGATTGGCCGTCAGGCGCTGGCTTTGGACCGCACATTCCCAGGCCTGGTCGCGCAGGGTGTGGGCATCTGGATTGGCTTTCAGTCCTTCATCAACATGGGCGTGAACTTGGGCGCGCTACCCACCAAAGGCTTGACCTTGCCCTTGATGAGTTATGGGGGGTCGGCCATTTTGCTCAACATGGTGGCCATTGCCATCGTGCTTCGCATCGACGCCGAAAACAAACAGATGATGCGTGGAGGGCGTTCATGACACGCTGCGCACTCATCATGGCGGGTGGGACCGGTGGGCACATTTTCCCAGGCTTGGCCGTGGCCGAGTCTTTGCGCGATGCCGGTTGGCGTGTGCATTGGCTGGGCGTACCCGGCAACATGGAAAGTCTCTATGTCCCGCAACGTGGCTTTGCATTTGAGCCTGTTGAGTTTGGTGGCGTGCGCGGCAAAGGTTTGCTCAGCTTGGCATGGTTGCCACTGCGTTTGCTCAAGGCATTCTGGCAAAGTCTGCAAGTGGTTCGCCGTGTGCAGCCCCACGTGGTGGTGGGCTTGGGAGGCTACATCACATTCCCAGGCGGCATGATGTCTGTTCTGATGGGCAAGCCCTTGGTCTTGCATGAGCAAAACTCGGTTGCAGGCTTGGCCAACAAAGTCTTGGCCGGTGTGGCCGATCGCATCTACAGCGCTTTTCCAGATGTGCTGAAAAAAGGTGTGTGGGTGGGCAATCCTTTGCGACAGAACTTTTTGAACCAACCGGCCCCAGCGGATCGATTTGCAGGCCGCACGGGTCCTTTGAAAATTTGCGTGGTGGGTGGCAGTTTGGGCGCGCAGGCCTTGAATGAGATCGTGCCCAAAGCGCTGGCCTTGATCCCCGCAGAACAGAGGCCTGTGGTGGTGCATCAAAGTGGGGCCAAACAAATTGAGGCCTTGCGCAGCAACTACCAGCAAGCTGGCGTGCAAGCCGAATTGACCCCTTTCATTGATGACACTGCGCAAGCCTTTGCCGATGCTGATCTGATCATTTGCCGATCTGGGGCCAGCACCGTGACTGAAATTGCAGCGGTGGGTGCGGCTGCCATTTATGTGCCATTCCCATTTGCAGTGGATGATCACCAAACGACCAATGCGAATTTCTTGGTTCAACAAAGTGCAGGTTGGCTGATGCCGCAGGCTCAGCTCACACCGGAAGCTTTGGCAGCCCGTTTGGCCAGCCTGACACGTGAAGAATTGTTGGCCTGTGCCGAAAAAGCATGGGCCTTGAAGAAGACACAAGCCACTCAAGAAGTGGTGGCAGCTTGCGAGGCATTGGCCGCATGAAACACGCCATTCGTCACATCCACTTCATCGGCGTCGGCGGCGCCGGCATGAGCGGCATTGCAGAAGTTTTGCTGAATTTGGGTTACACCATTTCAGGCTCCGACTTGTCTGACAGCAGCACCTTGCGCCGTTTGGCCGCGTTGGGCATCCAAACGCATGTGGGCCACAGCGCAGACAATGTTCAGGGCGCTGACGCCGTGGTCACCTCAACTGCAGTCAAAGCCGACAACCCCGAAGTGCTGGTGGCCAAGGCGCGTCACATTCCCGTGGTGCCACGCGCCGTCATGCTGGCTGAGTTGATGCGCATGAAGCAGGGTGTGGCCATTGCTGGCACCCACGGCAAAACCACCACCACCAGCTTGGTGGCCAGCGTATTGGCCGAAGGCGGACTCGATCCCACGTTTGTGATTGGCGGTCGCTTGAACAGCGCAGGCACCAATGCCAAGCTCGGAACAGGTGACTACATCGTGGTGGAAGCCGATGAATCAGACGCCTCGTTCTTGAATTTATTGCCAGTGATGGCGGTGGTGACCAACATCGACGCCGATCACATGGAGACCTACGGCCATGACTTTGAAAAATTGAAGTCGGCTTTTGTTGAGTTTTTACACCGCATGCCCTTTTATGGCACGGCGATTTTGTGCAGCGATGACCCCGGCGTGCGCAGCATCCAAGACAAGTTGGCCAGGCCCGTGACCACCTATGGCTTGAAAGAGGGTGCACAAGTCCGCGCCATCCATGTTCGGGCTGAAAACGGTCAAATGCACTTCACCGTCCAGCGTCGCAATGGTGTGGTCTTGCCCGATTTGCCCGTCGTTCTGAACTTGCCCGGTGATCACAATGTGCTGAATGCCTTGGCCGCCATTTCGGTGGCCGTTGAATTGGGTGTGGACGACGCGGCGGTTCAGCGCGCCTTGGCCAACTTCAAAGGTGTCGGTCGCCGCTTCCAACGCTATGGCCAAGTGAAGCTGATGAACACAGCCGGCAGCTTCACGTTGATCGACGATTACGGTCACCATCCCGTTGAGATGGCCGCCACTTTGGCCGCAGCCCGCGGTGCTTTTCCTGGACGTCGTTTGGTGCTGGCATTTCAGCCGCATCGTTACAGCCGAACACGCGATTGCTTTGAAGATTTTGTGAGTGTGATCAGCCACGGTGCCGACCACGTTTTGTTGTCTGAAGTTTATGCAGCTGGTGAGGCACCCATCGTTGCCGCAGATGGTCGATCTTTATCTCGTGCTTTGCGCATCGCAGGCAAAATTGAACCTGTTTTTATCGATAAAATTGAGGGCATGGCGCAGGCTATTTTTGACAATGCAAAAGACGGTGACATCGTCATTTGCATGGGTGCCGGCTCCATTGGCGCAGTGCCTGCCCAAGTTCAAAAAATGGGAGGTGCTGCATGAGCAACTCACCAGCCCATTTCGGTAAGGTGGCCGTCTTGATGGGTGGCAAATCCGCCGAGCGCGACATCTCTTTCATGTCTGGCAATGGCGTGCTCAATGCGCTGCGCAGTCGCGGTGTCGATGCCCATGCTTTCGATCCTGCCCGGTTCTGGCGTCATGGCTTCTAGCATCGCCATTGACAAAACCATGACCAAGCGCGTGTGGTTGTCCGAGAACGTGCCAACCCCCCGATATGTTTTGCTCACGCAAGGTCATTTGGATGAGCAGGCGCAGGCCCATGTGCTGCAAACTTTGGGTTTGCCCCTGATCGTGAAGCCAGCGCGCGAAGGCTCGTCGATTGGTGTGGCCAAAGTCACCCAGGCCAGTGAATTGCCTCAAGCGTTGCAGGCTGCTGCAGCATGCGATACCGATGTGCTTTGCGAGCAGTTCATTGCGGGCGACGAAGTCACGTGCCCTGTGTTGGGTGAAGGCGAATCAGCCCAGGCCCTGCCCGTGATTCGGATTGTGGCGCCCGCTGGCAATTACGATTACCAAAACAAATATTTCACCGACGACACACAGTACTTGGTGCCGTCGGGGTTGCCTGAAGCTGAAGAAAAAGCCATTCAAGCACTTGTGGTAAAGGCCTACCAAGTGTTGGGCTGCAAAGGATGGGGCCGTGTCGATGTGATGATCGATGCGCAAAGCCGCAAGCCTTATTTGTTAGAAATTAACACGTCACCTGGCATGACAGGTCACTCCTTGGTGCCCATGTCAGCCAAAGCTGCGGGCATGGATTACGAAAGTCTGTGCATGCACTTGTTGGCCCATGCGGGTCTTGAGCACTCGCCATCAGCAGGAGGCTTGGCATGAAAAAGCCGCTGGTCTTGCCGATGGATGTGCGCTTGATGCAATGGACGTCAGGACTGATGTTTGCCTTGGCCCTCATCATGTGCGTGGCCAGTGGCATTGGCTGGTTGCTGCGCCATCCTGCTTTCGCCATTCAGGGGATTACGGTGCGCGGCAATGTCACGCACAGCAATGCGGTGACATTGCGTGCCAATGTGTTGCCTCAATTGACAGGCAATTTCTTCACTCTGAATTTGCTGCAGGCCCGTCACGCCTTTGAGCAAATCCCTTGGATTCGTTCAGCCTTGGTGCGTCGAGAGTTTCCCAACCGTTTGTCAGTCACTTTGGATGAATTTCAACCCGTCGCGCAATGGGGCACAGAAGGGGATGGCAAGTTTTTGAGTGCAGAAGGCACCGTGTTTGAAGTCAATGCCGACGATGTCGACAGCGACGCCTTGCCAACCCTGAAAGGGCCTGAGTCGCAGGCTAAAACGGTGTTGGAAATGTTCCAGTACCTCAAGCCTTTGATGGCCAAGATGGACATGCCACTGGACAAGTTGGAACTCAGCCAGCGTGGCAGTTGGTCTGCGCAATTGGAGTCGGGTGCAAGCTTGGAATTGGGGCAAGGCACGCAGCAAGAGTTGGGTGACAGATTGAAGCTGTTTTCGAAAACATTGACCCAGGTGGCGTCACGCTACGGCCGCACCACCACGTCATTGTTGTCGGCAGATTTGCGTTATGAAAGTGGTTACGCCTTGAGGTTACGGGGCGTCAGCACTTTGGCGGTAGATGGTTTGAAAAAACCTTGATCGATTGAAGACATAGACAAGAACGGTTGGACATATGGCAAAAGAATACAAAGATTTGGTGGTCGGTCTCGACATTGGCACGTCCAAGGTCATGGTCGTCGTGGCCGAGGTCATGCCAGGTGGTGAATTGAAACTGGCTGGCATGGGCGTGGCCCCAGGCAATGGTTTGAAGCGCGGTGTGGTGGTCAACATCGATGCCACCGTGCAAAGTATTCAGCAAGCTTTGAAAGAAGCCGAGTTGATGGCGGATTGCAAAATCACACGCGTCAACACGGGCATCACTGGCAGCCACATTCGCGGTTTGAACTCCAGTGGCATGGTCGCTGTCAAAGACAAAGAGGTCACGCCAGCCGATGTGGCGCGCGTGGTGGAAACAGCCCGTGCCATCAACATCTCCACCGACCAGCGTTTGTTGTTGGTGGCACCGCAAGAATTTGTGATCGATGGTCAAGATGTGAAAGAGCCCATCGGCATGAGCGGCATGCGACTTGAAGCCAAGGTGCACATCGTGACGGGTGCTCAAAGCGCTGCAGAAAACATCATCAAGTGTGTGCGTCGATGCGGCTTGGAAGTGGACCAGTTGCTGCTCAATCCGCTGTCTTCCAGCTTGGCTGTGCTGACTGAAGATGAGCGAGAGTTGGGTGTGGCCTGTGTGGACATTGGCGCGGGCACCACCGACGTGGCCATTTTCACCAACGGTGCCATTCGCCACACGGCCGTGATCCCCATTGCAGGCGACTTGATCACCAGCGACATAAGGTTGAAAGTGGTTGTGCCAAACAATTGTTGGCCGATCCCGAAGCCCAAGTCGAAGTGCCTGGCTTGGGCGATCGCGCACCCCGCATGTTGTCCAAGCAAGCCTTGGCTGGCGTGATTGAGCCGCGTGTTGAAGAAATCTTCTCATTGGTTCAGCAAGTGATTCGTGAATCAGGCTACGAAGAAGTCTTGTCTTCGGGCATTGTGCTCACTGGCGGCAGTGCCGTCATGCCAGGCATGGTTGAGTTGGGCGAAGACATTTTCTTGAAACCTGTTCGGCGCGGCGTTCCCAAATACAACGGCGCGCTGTCGGACATGGTCAGCCAGCCACGCGTGGCCACTGTGATGGGCCTGATGGAAGAAGCCCGTTTGGCGCGCTTGCGTGGTTTCAAAGTTTCGCAGAAGAAGGGTTCGATGAACAACGCCTTCACTCGCTTCAAAGATTTCATCGTGGGTAAC
>RFVJ01000124.1 GCA_009928125.1 Betaproteobacteria bacterium | reverse complement strand
CCACTGGCTTCAAAATATTCTTCAATCGCAAACAAGGCGGCTTTGGCATTCAAGGTGTCGAAAATGGTTTCCACCAACAACACTTCCACGCCACCTTCTACCAAGGCCTGTGTTTGCTCGTAATAGGCCTTGCGCAATGTTTCAAAGTCCACATTGCGTGCACCAGGATCGTTCACATCAGGGCTGATGCTGGCTGTTTTCGGTGTGGGGCCTAAAGCACCCACTGCAAACCTGGGGCGATCTGGCGTTGAAAACTTGTCGCACGCAGCGCGGGCCAAAGTTGCAGAAGCGCGGTTCATCTCGATGGCCAAGTCAGCCATGTTGTAGTCTTCTTGCGCAATGGTGGTGGCCCCAAACGTGTTGGTTTCGATCAGGTCTGCGCCAGCCGCCAAATAGCCTTCGTGAATGTCGCGAATCACATCGGGCCGTGTGAGGCTGAGCAATTCGTTGTTGCCTTTGACATCTTTTGCAACGTCTTTGAAGCGTTCACCGCGGTAATCAGCCTCGCTCAATTTGAAGCGCTGAATCATGGTGCCCATGGCGCCATCCAAAATGGCAATGCGTTTTTCCAGAATGGCTGGCAGGGCTTTGGCGCGTGTGTAATTCAAGGCTTTCATCCCTCTATTGTAGAAAAACAAACTGACTCATGAGAATTCGTCACATTCAGGTCCTTTCCCCATTGAAGGATGTCGCCAATCTCCCTATATTGGGCGCATGAAAAAACGTCAATTTTTGGCCTTGAGCGGCAGCACTTTGCTCGCTGCTTTAACACCCCCCGCCGCCTTCTCACAAGCCAAATTTCCCGACCGCCCCATGAAGGTCATTGTGCCTTTCGCCCCGGGTGGCGATGGCGACATCATTGGCCGTTTGTGGGTTAAATTTGCGATTGCGCACACTGGAGCCAATTTCATTGTCGATAACAAAGCAGGCGCTGGCGGGGCCATTGGTGCGGCAGAAGCGTCCAGAGCCAAGGCCGATGGCTACACCCTGTTGCTGGGCACGTCATCCACGCAAATCATCAACCCATTGGCTTCTGGCAGCGCCACCTACGACGCTGTCAAAGACTTCAATTTGGTTGGCATGGTGAGCATCAATCCGACCTGCATTGTGGTCAACCCCAGTGTGCCCGCCAACAATCTCAAAGAGTTGGTCAGTTTGATCAAGGCCAGCCCAGGTAAATACGCTTATGGTTCAGCCGGCCCTGGCACGATCACCAACCTCACCGGTGAGTTGTTCAAATTGCAAGCCGGCAAGCTTGATGTACAGCACATTCCCTACAAAGGCGGTGGACCGGCCATGCAAGATTTGGTCGCGGGACATGTGCCCATGATCACACCCATCATGTCGTCAGCCGTGCTGGCGCAACACCGTGCAGGTCGTGCGCGCATTTTGAGCGTTAACAGCGATGTGCGCCTCAAAGCAGCACCCGATATCCCCACCTCGGTTGAAGCAGGTATTCCTGATATGCGCGTGCAAGTTTTCAATGCGGTTTTCACGCCCGCTGGCGTGCCACGCGAGGTGATGGAATTTTTACGCGCTACGCACAACAAGGTGCGCAACGACCCCGCGTTTTTGCTAGACCTTGAAAAAGCCGGCGCGGATCCTTTCACTTTGGCAGACCCCGAAAAATTCATTGCCGATGAAGTGACCCGTTGGACCAGTGTGATCAAAGCCACACAGTTCAAAACCACTTGACTTGAAATTCACAAAGTCGCGCCTCTTGCATTGACTTAAGAATGCGAGTCGACATTCGTCGACCCTCAATTCCAGCCATCACATCGTGGACAATACCCGCTGTGACAAGCTCTGTTTCATCCACGCCCTCCAGCAACATCCTGCACATTCTCAGTGAGGTGTTCGGCTACGAGTCGTTCAGAGGTCCTCAGCAAGACATCATCTCCCACGTCACCCATGGACACGATGCCTTGGTCCTCATGCCAACAGGTGGCGGCAAAAGTTTGTGCTATCAAATTCCCGCCATCGCCAGACAACAAGCGGGCTTGGGCATCGCCATTGTGGTGTCGCCTCTCATTGCCCTGATGCACGATCAAGTCGGGGCATTGCACGAAGCAGGTGTCCGTGCTGCATTTTTAAATTCCACCCTCAGCGGCGAAGAAACCAATGCTGTTGAGCAACGCTTGCGAAAAGGCGAAATCACCCTGTTGTATGCAGCCCCAGAGCGCGTCCACACACCCCGTTTTTTGACACAACTGGATGCCTTGTACGCCCAAGGCCTGCTCAGTTTGTTTGCCATTGACGAGGCCCACTGTGTCAGTCAATGGGGCCACGACTTTCGACCCGAGTACCGAAGCCTCACTGTCTTGCACGAACGTTTTCCGGGCGTGCCGCGAGTCGCCTTAACAGCCACAGCCGATGCCCTCACACGCGCCGACATCGTCGAGCGCTTGCAACTTGAAGACGCCCAATGCTTCATCAGCAGTTTCGATCGACCCAACATTCGCTACACCATTGTCGAGAAAAAAGATGCATCAACCCAACTGCTGCGCTTCATTGAACGTGAGCACGAAGGCGAGGCAGGCATTGTGTATTGCCAGTCACGCAAACGGGTCGAAGAAGTGGCCGAGATGTTGGCGCAAACCGGCATCGATGCATTGCCTTATCACGCCGGTCTCGACGCGGCCTTGCGGCAAAAACACCAAGACCGTTTTTTGCGTGACGAAGGCGTTGTGATGGTGGCCACCATTGCATTTGGCATGGGCATCGACAAGCCCGATGTTCGTTTTGTGGCACACCTGGACATGCCCAAAAACATCGAAGGCTATTACCAAGAAACGGGCCGAGCGGGCCGCGATGGTTTGCGCGCGGATGCCTGGATGGCTTATGGTTTGCAAGACGTGGTGAACCAACGCCGCATGATCGATGAAAGTCCTGCCGAAGAAAACTTCAAACAAGTCATGCGCGGCAAACTGGACGCCTTGTTGGCATTGGCCGAAGCCACCGACTGCCGGCGTGTGCGTTTGCTGTCTTATTTTGATGAAGCCAGCCAGCCGTGTGGCAATTGTGACAACTGCTTGAACCCACCCGCTGTGTGGGATGGCACCGATGCTGCCCGAAAATTGCTTTCGACTGTTTTCCGTGCTGAAAAGCACAGCGGCTTTTCATTTGGTGCCGGCCACATCATGGACATCCTGCGCGGCAAGGTCACTGAAAAAGTCACGCAATACGGTCACACCCGCCTCAGCACCTTTGGCATTGGCGCCAATTTCAGCGAAACGCAATTGCGCGGTGTTTTGCGGCAACTCATCGCCATGGGTGCTTTGAATGTGCAAGGCCAAGTTTTCAACACGCTACAGCTCACCCAGGGCTCACGGGCCGTGCTGAAAGGCGAAGTCAGCGTGCAATTGCGTGAATCCGTCAGTCAAAAGCCTGAAAAAAGCAGCCGCAAGCCAAAGGCCCCAGGCCCCGCTGCAGCCAACCTCAGCCAAGAGGCCATGGTGCGTTACATCAACCTCAAAGCATGGCGGGCCGAAGTTGCCAAAGAACATAATTTGCCTGCCTATGTCATTTTTCATGACGCCACCTTGGCGGCAATTGCCGCCGCCTCACCCCAAAACCCCGAAGACTTGCACGGCATCAGTGGCTTAGGGGCTAAAAAACTAGAAGCCTATGGGCAAGATGTATTGAGAATCTGCAAAGCTTGAAACGACATGGGCTTCAGCCAACTTTATGCATGTTTTGCATACATTTTGAGCTGATTCCATCATTCTTCATTCCCAATTCAGGTCAGCCTCCCTAAAATTCAGGTCTGGTTACATCAAGGGTACAAGCCTTTTTGGAATCCATCCGGCCAACTGAGCGTGTGGGCGCCTGCTGGTCGTTTTTTGCAATTGTCAATGCCAACGCGCTGGCTACTGAGCGTGAGAGGGCCATTGCAAAAAACGATTTTTAAACTTTGGAGCTTTTCCCATGAACTCACCCGTGATGCAGGGCTTGAACCTGAATACACCCACGTACGTCAAGAACCCCAAGCTGATCGCTTGGGTGGCCGAAATGGCCGCTTTGTGCAAGCCCGCCAATGTGTACTGGTGCGATGGCTCTGAAGAAGAATACGACCGACTTTGCCAACAATTGGTCGACAGCGGCACCTTCAAAAAGCTCAACCCCGCCAAACGTCCTGGCAGCTTCTTGGCTTGCTCAGACCCCTCGGATGTGGCCCGCGTTGAAGACCGCACTTACATCTGTTCGGAAAAGAAAGAAAACGCCGGCCCTACCAACAACTGGATGGCGCCCGCCGAAATGCGCAAAACCCTGAACCCTTTGTTCGATGGTTGCATGCAGGGTCGCACGATGTACGTGGTGCCTTTCTCGATGGGCCCACTGGGCTCGCACATTGCACACATTGGCATTGAATTGACCGACAGCGCTTATGTGGCCGTCAACCAAAAACTCATGACTCGCATGGGCAAAGCCGTGTTCGATGTCATCGGTACCGATGGTGAATTCGTGCCATGCTTGCACACCGTGGGTGCACCTTTGGTCAATGGCGCCAAAGACACCACGTCTTGGCCTTGCAACCCCACCGTCAAGTACATCGTTCACTATCCTGAAACACGTGAGATCTGGTCTTACGGTTCAGGCTACGGTGGCAACGCTTTGTTGGGCAAAAAATGCCTGGCCCTGCGCATCGCGTCCAGCATGGGCCGCGAACAAGGTTGGTTGGCCGAGCACATGCTCATCTTGGGCGTGACCAACCCTCAAGGTAAAAAATACCATGTGGCTGCGGCTTTCCCAAGTGCGTGCGGCAAAACCAACTTCTCCATGTTGGTACCCCCCGAAGGTTTCAATGGCTGGAAAGTCACCACCATCGGCGATGACATCGCTTGGATCAAGCCCCAAGCCAACGGCAAGATGATGGCCATCAACCCCGAGGCCGGTTACTTTGGCGTGGCGCCTGGCACCAACCACCACACCAACCCCAACTGCATGGCCAGCTTGGACAAAAACGTCATTTTCACCAACGTGGCATTGACCGATGACGGCGATGTTTGGTGGGAAGGCATGGACAAAGACACCGGCAAAGTGCCCGACCATTTGATCGATTGGCAAGGCAAAGACTGGACCCCTCAAATTGCCAAAGAGACGGGCGCCAAAGCGGCGCACCCCAATGCACGTTTCACCGTGGCAGCCACCAACAACCCTGCACTTGACGCCGCATGGGACGATGCTGCAGGCGTGTCGATCGATGCTTTCATCTTTGGCGGTCGCCGCTCCACCACCGTGCCTTTGGTCACCGAAGCACGCAACTGGACGGAAGGCGTGTACATGGCCGCCACCATGGGCTCTGAAACCACCGCCGCTGCCTTTGGCGCGCAAGGCGTGGTACGCCGCGATCCTTTCGCCATGTTGCCTTTCTGCGGTTACAACATGAGCGACTATTTCCAACACTGGTTGGACGTGGGCGCCAAAATTGAAGCCAGCGGTCACAAGTTGCCCAGCATTTACTGCGTCAACTGGTTCCGCAAAGACGAAGCGGGCAAGTTTGTCTGGCCCGGTTATGGCGACAACATGCGCGTTTTAAAGTGGATGATCGACCGTTTGGAAGGTCAGGCCCAAGGACAAGAAACCATGTTTGGCATCACGCCCACCTATGGTGAATTGAACTGGACCGGCTTGAACTTCACGGCCGACCAATTCAAAACCGTCACCAGCATTGACAAAGCCGCATGGCAACAAGAGTTGCAATTGCACGCCACCCACTTTGAGCAGTTGGCTTACAACATGCCCAAGGCTTTGCTCGACACCAAAGCAGCGTTAGAACAGCGCTTGGCTGCGGTCTGACAAACCCTACCGCGCGCCTCCAACTGGCGCAAGCTTTGTTGTGGTTCACACCGGCCATGTGGTCGGTGAACTATGTGATCGCCAAAACTGCACCAGGGGTCATCAGTCCGCATGTGCTTGCACTGGGCCGATGGTTCTTGGCGGGGCTCATTCTGGCCGCCCTCTCGCACAGGGAACTTTGGCGCGAGCGCCGCCACACTTTGAAAGTTTGGCCTCAATATTTGGTACTCGGCACCTTGGGCATGCTCATTTGTGGCGCCTGGGTTTATTGGGCGGCCGAAACCACCACGGCCATCAACATTGCCCTGATCTATGCCGCATCCCCTGTGTTGATCACGCTCGGAGCCGTGTTGGGTCTCAAAGAGCGCTTCTCTTGGCGTCAAGGATGGGGGGTGGCTTTGGCCCTGTTGGGCGTTCTGAACGTGGTTGTGAAAGGCCAATGGGCCACACTGTCTCAGGTGGTTTGGGTGCTGGGCGATGGTTTGGTGGTTTTTGCCATGGTGGCATGGGCGGCCTATGCCTTGTTGCTGAAAAAATGGGCAAGTCCCTTAAGTTCCACAGCACGATTGGCCGCCACTTGCATGGGCGGTAGCTTGGTGCTGTTGCCCTTTGCATTGACAGAGTGGCTCACCACGCAACATGCCACTTGGAGTGGAATGGCCAGCTGGCTGGTCATCGCTGCGGCGCTGTTTCCAGGCGTGGGGGCTTACTGGGCTTATGGCTTTTGTCAGAAAACCTTGGGCGCCAGTCGCGTGGCAGCCAGCCTGTACATGGGCCCTTTGTATGGCAGCTTGGTCGCTT
>RFVJ01000123.1 GCA_009928125.1 Betaproteobacteria bacterium | reverse complement strand
CCCGACCGTTACGAATACCAAATGCAGTTGTCCCGTGTTGGCAGCATTGACGCCCAAATTTGGGTGGACAAAGAGCTGTCAGCGAATTTTCATTGACCGTCAATTGATTTTCCCTTGACCTTTTAAAGGAGCTTCCCATGACCACACGTCGTCACTTTATGAGCCAGACCGCTGCTGCGGCTTCTGTCATGTCATTCCCATTGATTGCTGGCGCGCAAGCCAAGACCGTCAAGGTGGGTGTGTTGCATCCTGTCACAGGTGCCTTGGCCTATTCCGGTCAGCAGTGCCGTTTGGGTGCGCTGATGGCCATTGAAGACATCAACAAAGCGGGCGGCATCAAGTCTTTGGGTGGCGCCAAAATTGAAGCCCTGTTGGGCGATGCCCAATCGAGCCCACAAGCCGGTACCGCCGAAATTGAAAAGATGAACGAAGCCGGCGTGAGCGCGGTGCGGCCATTTGTTTGGCGACAACGCAAGCCGCGGCCAAGTACAACTTGCCCCATGTGGTGGACGTCGGTGTGGCCGATCAAATTGTGGAACGCGGTTTGAAAAATACCTTCCGCTTTGGTCCAGGCTACAAAAAATGTGCGGAAGTGGCGGTGGCCAATTTGCACGTGCTCAACACGGCTGCTGGCAAGCCTGCGCGCAGCGTGATGATCATCCACGAAGAGTCTTTGTTTGGGACGGGCACCGCCAATTTGTTGGCCAAAGAATTACCAGGCTACGGCTACGACGTGAAAGAAGTGATCAAGCACGCCAATCCTACGCGCGACTTCAACAACATTGCCTTGCGCATCAAGCAAGTCAACCCTGACATCGTGATTCCTGCGAATTACTACAACGAGTACGCCTTGTTGGTGCGCACCATGCAGCAGCAAAAAATCACACCCAAAGCCATCTACTCGGTTTTGGGCGGCGCGGCATCTAGCTACAAATTCGTCAAAGAGTTTCCTGAAGCCGCCAACGGCATCATCGATTGCAACCACTGGTTCAACCCCCGCGACAAGCGTTCCATGGAATTGAAAAAACGAGTGGAAGCCCAAGGTCAGTTTTTCAGCTACGAAGTGTTCATGACGTACACCGCCATGACTTTGTTGGCCGATGCGATTGAGCGCGCCAAGTCGACAGACCGTGCCGCCATCATCGATGCGTTGAGCAAGAGCACTTTCTCCAATCACATCATGCCCTACGGCGCGACACAGTTTGTGAATGGCCAGAACATGGGTGCGCAACCTTTGATGACGCAAGTGGTCAAAGGCGATATCAAGGTGATTGTCCCTCGCGACTATCGCGAAGTGGAGCCTGTCTTTCCATTGAAGGCTTGAGCCTTTAGATCACGCCTTGAACCTCCTTTGAATGGTTTGACATGATGTTTGACGCCAGCATTTTGCTGTCCGCTTTGCTCAATGGTCTCACCACCGGCGCAGTCTATGCACTGATTGCGTTGGGCTTGACCTTGATCTATGGTGTGTTGCACATCATTAATTTTGCGCATGGGGCTTCGCTCATGATGGCGCTGTATGGTGTGTATGCGCTCAAAGAAAGGTGGGGCGTGGATCCTTATGTGGCTTTGCCTTTCATGGTGCCTGCCATGTTTGTGCTGGGCTACGGCATGCAACGTTTGATCATCAACCGGGCCAGTCACGGCAAAGATGAAAACATCTTGCTGGTGACCTTGGGTTTGTCCATCGTGATGGAAAACTTGGCCTTGTTGTTTTTCAAATCTGACACGCGAACCATCGATACAGCCTACACCTTGAGCACGGTGGCCATGGGGCCGGAGGCTGTGCAGGTGATGGTGTCCTTGCCCAAATTGGTGGCCTTTGCGGGGGCCTTGGTGGTGTCTGCCTTGTTGATTGTGATTTTGCAGCGCACGGATTTAGGACGTGCCATCCGTGCTGTGGCCAAAGAAAAACAGGGCGCACGCTTGATGGGCATCGACGTGGAGCACGTTTATGCGATGTGCTTTGGGTTGGGTTTGGCATGTTTGGGTGCCGCTGCATGTTTCTTGTTGCCTGCTTATTACGTCAACCCCCAAGTCGGCAACGGTTTCGTGTTGGTGGCCTTTACGGTGGTGGTGTTGGGTGGCATGGGCAGTTTTGCGGGTGCCTTGCTGGGCGGTCTGCTGATTGGTGTGGTGGAATCTTTTGGCGGTTTGTTCTTGGGCGAGTCCTTGGGACAGGTCGGTATATTTGTGATTTTCATCGCCGTGTTGTTGTTGCGACCTCAAGGTCTGTTTGGGGCGAAGACATGAGGATGAGACCGTGAATCAATGGACCAAAGACTTGTTGAGCATCGCTCTGTTTGTGGGGGTGGTGGCCTTGATCCCGGTGCTGACTGACTCGGGGGTCACGCTGAATTTTGTGATGATGGCGCTGTTTGCATGTTTGATTGCCCAAGCTTGGAATGTGTTGGGTGGCTTTGGCGGACAGTTTTCATTTGGTCACGCTCTGTTTTTTGGCACAGGTGCTTACTTCCAAGCCATTGCACAAATCACTTGGGGTTGGAACCCTTGGCTTGCTTTGCCCTGTGCCATGTTGACAGCCAGTTTGGTGGGCGCTTGGGTTGGCGCCTTGTCCTTTCGTTACGGTCTGAAGGGCTCTTACTTTGCCTTGATCACACTGGCTTTTGCGGAAGTGTTTCGGATTGTGTCGCTGTCGGTGCCTTTCACAGGGGCAGGCGTTGGATTGATGTTGCCCTTGAAAGAGTCTTGGACGCAGATGCAATTCGGATCTCGGGCGGGTTTTGTCTGGTTGATTTTGGGTTTGGTTGCTTTGGCTTTGTGCGTGACAGCCTATTTGCGCAACTCTAGGTTTGGCGCCTATTTGCAGGCTGTGCGTGACAACGAAGATGCGGCACGCGCTGTGGGGGTCAACCCTTTTCATGTCAAAACCTGGGCCACGGTGATGTCGGGTGCCTTGATGGGTTCGGCAGGTGCTTTTTATGTTCAAGTGTTTCAGTACATCGATCCCAGCATTGGATTTGGCGCGCACACCTCGGTTGAAGCGTTGGTCGGCGCGATCGTGGGCGGCATGGGCACTTTGTGGGGACCCGTGTTAGGCGCAGTGGCGTTGCATGTGCTGGCCGATGTTTACCGCGGGGCATCGCCGGTTTGAGTGACTACTTGCCTCAGTTGGGGAGGCGTCATGACTAAGCCCAATGCGTTGCTAGAAGTGCAAGGTGTCAGCCGTTCTTTCGGTGGCTTGAAAGCGGTTCAAAATGTCAGCCTGCAAGTACCGCAAGGCTCCTTGACCGCTCTGATTGGTCCCAACGGTGCCGGTAAAACCACCTTGTTTGCATTGCTGTCTGGTTTTTTAACGCCGGACACAGGTCGTGTGGTTTTCAAGGGGCAGGACATCACGGGTCAAGCGCCGCATTTGAACGCCAAATTGGGCATGACGCGCACCTTTCAAATTGTGCAACCCTTTGCTGCACAAACGGTGCGAGAAAACATTGCAGTTGGCGCGCATTTGCACACGGCATCGCGTGAGCAAGCATTGGCAACGGCAGAGCAAGTGGCGCAGCGTGTGGGCTTGGCCGATCAACTCGACAAGCTGGCCAGTGACTTGACTGTCGCGGGGCGCAAACGCTTGGAACTGGCACGTGCCTTGGCCACAGAGCCGCAATTGTTGTTGCTCGATGAAGTTCTGGCGGGTTTGAACCCGCAAGAAATTGCTGAAATGATTCCAGTGGTGCGCGCCATTGCGGCATCGGGCGTGACCGTGCTGATGATCGAACATGTGATGCAAGCCGTCATGAGTTTGGCTGAGCACGTGTGGGTTCTGGCACAAGGTCAATTGATCGCTGAAGGCTCACCCGCTGAGGTAACGCGCCATCCGCAAGTGATTGAAGCCTATTTGGGTCACGGCACGGCAGCACGTTTGCGACAAGCCGAGGTGTCAGCATGAGCGAAATTTTGAATGTGTCGCAACTGCGCGCTGGCTATGGTGCGGTGGAGGTCTTGCGCGGTGTTGACCTGACGGTGAACGCTGGTGAAACGGTTGCCCTGTTGGGCAGCAATGGTGCAGGCAAAACCACCTTGAATGGCGTGCTGAGTGGTTTGGTCAAAGCGCGCAGCGGCCACGTGAACTTTGAAGGACACAACATCACGGGTTGGCATGCTCGCAAAGTGGTGCAAGCTGGTTTGATTCATGTGCCAGAGGGGCGCAAAGTATTTCCCAACTTGAGCGTGTTGGAAAACTTGTCTTTGGGGGCCTTCACACGGGGCCGAGAAAGACGTGATGCCAACTTGGAAAAAATATTTGGCATCTTTCCCCGCCTGCGTGAACGTGTCAAACAACTGGCCGGCACCTTGAGTGGTGGTGAACAACAAATGTTGGCAATTGGACGAGGCTTGATGGCCGAGCCGCAACTCTTGATTTTGGACGAGCCTTCATTGGGTCTCTCGCCCTTGTTGGTGGAAGAAATGTTCACTTTGATTGGCCAACTCAAAGACCAGGGTTTGGCTGTCTTGCTGGTTGAGCAAAACGTGGGGCAGTCGCTGGAGATTGCAGACCGCGCTTACGTGATGGAAAACGGTGCGATTCGCTTCAGTGGCAAGCCTTCAGAGTTGTTGGCCAGCGACACATTGCGACAAGCCTACTTGGGCATGTGAGTATCGATAGGGATGCACATGTCAGATCAATCTTCTTCAAGTACCAGTGCCACTTTGGCGCAAAAACTGATTGCGCGCGCAGCAGGTCGTGACCATGTCAACGTGGGCGAGGTGTTGACTTGCCAAGTTGACTTGGCCATGTTCCACGATTCGTCTGGCCCGCGTCGCCTCAAGCCCATGCTGGCCGACATTGGCGCCCAAATTTGGGATCGCAACAAAGTGGTTTTGGTGCTCGATCACTATGTACCGGCGCAAGATGCCGATGCCCAAAAAATCATCCAAGTGACCCGCGATGTGGCCAAAGAATGGCAACTGCCCCATGTCATTGACTCTGAAGGCATCTGCCACGTGGTGTTGCCAGAGCGAGGCCATTTGAAGCCAGGTTATTTTTGTGTGGGTGGCGATTCCCATTCACCCACCGGCGGCGCCTTTGGCACTTACATGTTTGGCATTGGTGCCACTGAAATGTTGGGGGTGGTGGCCACCGGCGAAATTTGGGTGCAAGTACCTCAAACGTTGCGCATGGTTTGGTCGGGTGCTTTGCAAAAAGGCGTTTGTGCCAAAGACATGATGTTGCACATGATTGGCCAGTTTGGCATGAACGGCGGCAACTATCAGGCCAGCGTTTTGAGTTTGATGCGTCGCAACTCAGCCCTCAGGTGGCCGCGCCTCACAGCCCAGAAAACACGAAGCCAGTGACCGCATTTGCCAACATCAAACCCACGGTGGCATACATCGGCGCTTGCACAGGTGCCAAGCTGGCCGATTTGCGTGCCGCTGCCGAAGTCTTGAAAGGCCGCAAAGTTGCATCAGGTGTTCAACTGTTGGTTGCCCCCGCCAGTGCCCGAGATCAAGCGCAAGCGGCACGCGAAGGTGTGATGCAAATTTTGACCGATGCAGGTGCCAGTGTGCTGCCCAATGCGTGCGGTGCCTGCGCTGGCTATGGCGGTACGTTTCAAGAAGGCGCCACCGTGATTTCAAGCACTGCGCGCAATTTCCAAGGGCGCATGGGTCCTGCCAGTGTGCAAGTTTATTTGGCCTCGCCTTGGTCTGTGGCGGCGGCTGCAGTGACTGGCAACATTTCAGATGTGCGCGAGGTGTTGTCATGAGTCAGATGGCCTTCGAATACCACAAGGTTTGGCGCGTGGGCGCCAACGTTGACACCGATGCCTTGGCGCCGGGTGCTTACATGAAGCACGGCATTGAGGTGATTGCAGCCCATTGCTTGGAAGTTCACCGTGCAGATTTTGCAAATGAAGTGAAACCTGGCGACGTGTTGGTGGCCGGTCCCAACTTTGGCATTGGCTCTTCCAGAGAGCAAGCCGCAGGTGCTTTGAAACACTTAGGTGTTGCGGCCGTCATTGCCCCTTCCTACAGCGGTTTGTTTTTCAGAAACGCTTTTAACTTGGGATTGTTGTTGTTGACGTGCCCAGAGGCTGATTGCTTGCAAGAAAACGAACATGTGCAATTGCGCTACGAAGGCACAACGCCTCAAGTGCTGACCGCTTCTGGGCGCTTGCTGGCTTGTGCCCCTGTGCCTGCCTTTTTGATGGACATGGTGAAGGCGGGCGGCTTGGTCAATGTGTTGAAACAGCGCATGGCCATGAAGTCTCAGCCCTCCTTGCGTGCCAATTTGGCCTCCTGAATTTTTCGCAATGAATGGAAACCCAATGAGTGAGCGTAAGCTTTCCAATTCAACGACCCTGGATCCCGTCACCTTGGCGGTTTTGAAAGGTCGTTTAGAGCAAGTGGCCGATGAGATGGATGCCACGCTGTACCGCAGCGCCTTCAACCCCATCATTGCTGAGGCACATGATGCGTGTCATGGTATTTACGATGGCATCACTGGCGACACCTTGGTTCAGGGCAAATCTGGCTTGCCCGTGTTTGTCGGTGCCATGGCCTTTGCTGTGCGCGCTGCGGCCAAAGCGGCGGCCACGCGCGGTGGCATGCAAGACGGCGACATTTGGTTGTTCAATGACCCCTATGAGGGCGGCACCCACGCCAATGATTTCAA
>RFVJ01000122.1 GCA_009928125.1 Betaproteobacteria bacterium | reverse complement strand
TCGATGATGTCTTGCTCACTCACCTGTCCTTTGTGCGTGCTGCGCAGTACCACCACGGCCTTGACGGACTCACCGCGGTAGGCATCTTTGGTCGAAATGATACAAGCCTCTTGGATGGCAGGATGCTTGAACATCAGCGCTTCGACTTCTGCAGGCCATACCTTGAAACCGCTGGCATTGATCATGCGCTTCAAACGATCGGTCATGAAGAAATACCCTTCTTCATCAATGCGGCCCATGTCGCCCGATCGGAAAAACGATTTGCCATCGCGTTCAAAGAAAGCACTGGCTGTGGCGTCAGGGCGTTTCCAATAACCTTTGAAAACCTGCGGGCCCGAAATCACAATCTCGCCAGACTCACCTTGCGGCAATTCCTTCAGTGTTTCGGGGTCCACCACGCGCGCATCTACACTCATGAAAGGAATGCCCAAACATTGTTTCTTGGGCGCATCGGGGGGGTTGGTGTGAGAAGGCGCAGCGGTCTCGGTCAAACCGTAACCTTCAATGTATTTCAAGCCAAACTGATCCAACAATCTTTGGGCTACCGCCTCGGGCATGGCGGCACCACCACCACCGATGTTGACCAAACTGCTGAGATCAAACTGCGCCATGTTGGGGCTGCCCAACAAATCAATCACCATGGTGGGAATGTTGGTCCAATGCGTGATTTTCCATTGGGAAATAAGACGACCGGCCAAATCACGGTCCCATCTTGGCATCAACACCAGGGTGGCGCCAATGTAAATCGATGAATGCATCACGCTGACCATGCCCGTGATGTGAAACATAGGCACCACGCAAAGCGTTTTGTTCTCGGGTGTGCCAGCAGCCCAAACGCCACTGGCCATGGCGTTGTGCATGATGGTGCCATGGGTGTGCATGCACCCCTTAGGCAAACCCGTGGTGCCACTGGTGTAGGGCAACACAGCCAAGTCTTCTGGCTTGGCGGTCACAGGTCCCAGTTCGATAGGGGTTTGCAAAGCTTCGGTCCATGCATGGACTTGTCCACCTTCCAAAACAGGCAAAGCATGCACGTTACACAGCCAGTCTTTCCAAGCGGAGGGCAAGTCATCCGGTCCCATTCCCTTGGGATCAAAAACATCTGTGAATTGCGTCACCAACAAATGTTGAAGTCGCTGGCCTTTCTCCAAGGCATTGCTGGCCGCGGCCAATTCTGGCGCCAAGTCGGCCGTAGTCACTGCCACCTTGGTATCAGGGTCCAAAATGTAATGCTTCAACTCTTCCATGCGGTTCATGGGGTTGACGGGAACGACAACAGCGTCGAGGCGCAAGATTGCAAAATGGGTGATGACCAACTGAGGACAGTTTTGCATGTCCAACACCACGCGGTCGCCCTTTTGGACGCCCATCTTGCGCAAAGCAGACGCAATGCTTTCAGCTTGGTGCATGAATTGTGCATAGGTCCATGTTTGTCCCATGAACACCAAAGCCTCCTTGCTAGGAAAACGCAAAGCACTGATTTGCAAATTCATCCACAAAGAAGTTTGCGGTGCCGTCAATTGATGGGGCAAACGTTTGGGCCAAAAAGCATGATGGGCGGGCATTCAGTGCGTCTCCAACAGAATACGTAACAAAGCAACTCATTGTTCTTGCAATGGCTTTCGCCATTTTGCACAACGCATCCTAATCCCGTATGAGTGAATGGAACATCCCCAGAGTCCCTAAGGAGACGAAGCCTTTGTCGATCAGAAGATCTGAAATGAAAGTCAATGCATGCATTTGCAAGAAGCAATTGCCTCGATAGGCGATAAATTGGGGCTTTCCAAAGTAGACATGCATGGCCCCTCACCCCACCCCCACTTGCTGCGGCACCAGCAAAGCCGCTGAACTTCTTCAGCTTTCGGTCGGCACGGTCCAAAGCTTGGTCGATAAAAACATCCTCAATGCTTGGATCACCGAAGGTGGCCATCGCCGCATCTCTCTCGAATCTATCCACAACTATCAAATTCAGCAGCAAAAACTACCTGCGCTCGAAAGGCTGATCAACGACCGGCTCAGGGTCATGGTGGTCGACGACGACGATGTCAGCCGGCACTTGTTGCAAGACACTTGCCTGGCAGCCCATGCCCAAATTGACTGCAGTGCTTGGGCCTCAGCCATTGAGGGCCTCCTTCAATTGCCCTTGTTCAAGCCACACATCCTTTTTTTGGACTTGATGATGTCCCAAGTTGATGGCTGGGAAATGGTCCGACAAGTCAAGCTGAAACAAGACTATTCGAAGGTTCAAATATTCACCTATTCGGCCCTCAGTTCAAACGAACTCATTGAACGCGGCGGGCCACCTCCAGGCGCCAACTTCCTGCCCAAACCGCTCGATTTAGGTTGGTTAAAGGGGTATTTGCTGGGCATGATGTCACCCCAAACGTGGGTGTGAAGCTGAATGGCAAACCAGCTGCCCATGAAAAAACGCACCCGAAGGTGCGTTTTTGCTTTTTGGCGGAGTGGACGGGACTCGAACCCGCGACCCCCGGCGTGACAGGCCGGTATTCTAACCAACTGAACTACCACTCCTGGTAGCTTGAAGCTTTTGCTCTGTTCGTCTAGAAACAGAGCCAAGTGCAACAAAACTTGGCGACCCTACGGGGATTCGAACCCCGGTACTCACCGTGAAAGGGTGATGTCCTAGGCCTCTAGACGATAGGGTCATAACCTGGACTGAGTTTCAACAACTCATTTTCGACACTTTGGTGGAGGTAAGCGGGATCGAACCGCTGACCTCTTGCATGCCATGCAAGCGCTCTCCCAGCTGAGCTATACCCCCTTTGTGATGCTGTTGGGCATCCCTCGTTGGTGTCGAGAAATGGATTATAGACAGATTTTCAGACCTTTTTCAAGCGCTCTAAAACTTTTTGCTTTTCGCACAAAGACAAGACTGCATCCAAGGATGGCGTCTGTGCTGTACCCATCACCAAGACTCGCACTGGCATGGCCAATTGAGGCATTTTCAGACCATGTTCTGTCAAGACCTCTTTGATCACAGCGGCAATACTGGCCTTGTTCCAGTCAGCGCCAGACAACTTGTCAACCAGAGAAAGCAAAGCGGGTTTGACTGCGTCAGTCACGTGCAGGGTCTTCTCTTCTTCTTTCGGCACCACATCGCCATAGAAAGCAGTGACCCAATCGGTCAAAACACACAAGGTATCACAACGGTCTTTGAACAATCCACAAATGGCTGCCAAGCGGTCGTCTGAGGCGATGCCGCGTTGGCGCAAGATCTCACTCACCCACGTCGCCAATTTGGCATCGTCAGTGGCTTTCAGATGTTGTGCATTGACCCACCGCAATTTGGCGTCGTCAAACTGCGCAGCACTTCTGCCCAAATGATCAAGATCGAACCATTCCAAAAATTGCTGACGACTGAAAATTTCATCGTCGCCGTGACTCCAACCCAAACGCGCCAAGTAGTTCACCATGGCATCGGGCAAATAACCTTCATCGCGGTATTGCGTGACAGGCTTGGCACCATTGCGTTTGCTCATCTTCTCGCCCTGCTCATTCAACACGGTGGGCAAGTGTGCGTAAACCGGAACTTCTTTGCCCAGTGCTTTGAAGATGTTGATTTGTCGCGGGGTGTTGTTGACATGATCGTCACCTCGAATGACGTGCGTGATTTGCATGTCAATGTCATCCACCACCACGCAAAAGTTGTAAGTGGGCGTGCCATCAGGTCGCGCGATCACCAAGTCGTCCAACTCATGATTGCTGATTTCAATGCGGCCTTTGACCTTGTCATCCCAAGCCACTACCCCCTCGATGGGATTCTTGAAGCGCAACACTGGCTTCACACCCGCGGGCACTGGCGGCAAGGTCTTGCCTGGTTCAGGTCGCCAAGTGCCGTCGTAACGGGGCTTCTCTTTGGCCGCCATTTGTTTTTCACGCAAGGCATCCAACTCCGCAAGGCTCATGTAGCAAGGGTAGACCTGACCTGTGGCTTGTAATTCAGCCAGAACCTGCTTGTATCTGTCCATGCGCTGCATTCAAGATCACATCCACAGAGGCTTGATTTGAACGCTCTAAGTCAGTGTCTTCGATGCGCAAGATGAAAGTACCCCCTTGCGATTTGGCAAACGCCCAAGGGTACAAAGCTGAGCGAATGTTGCCCAAGTGAATGAAGCCCGTGGGCGACGGCGCAAAGCGTGTGCGAACCGGATGATTTGATGACGACATGGTTATTTTTGAAATTAAAGTGCTTGAAAGCCCCGGGTGAAATCTGCTTTCAAATCATCCAAATGTTCCAGCCCCACTGCCACCCGGATCAAGCTTTGTTGAATGCCAGCAACTTGTCGTTGTGCTTCAGACAATCGACCATGCGAGGTACTGGCGGGATGGGCCACCAAGGTTTTCACATCCCCCAAGTTGGTGCTGAGAGAAACTGTGCGCGTCGCGTTCATGACTTTGAAAGCATTTTCTCGACCTTGCTCAGGCGAGTTGGCTTTCACCTCAAAGGACAACACCGCGCCACCTAAACCCGACTGTTGCTTCATGGCCAAGGCGTGTTGTGCATGGCTCTTTAAACCAGGGTAGTAAACACGGGCCACTTGCGGCTGTGCTTCTAACCATTGCGCCAGTGCAAGTGCCTGTTGAGATTGCGCGTGCATGCGAATGCCAAGCGTCTCCAAGCCTTTCAATACCACCCAGGCATTGAAAGGCGATAAGGTCATGCCAGCACTGCGCATCACGGGACCAAAGACATCTTCGATCAAAGCTTTTGAGCCACACAAAGCACCCGCCATGACACGACCTTGACCATCCAAGTACTTGGTACCTGAGTGAACGATCAAATCGGCACCCATCTCTAAGGGACGCTGCAAGATGGGAGTGGCAAAACAATTGTCGACCACCAACAAAGCATGACCGGCATGCGCAATGTCGGCCAAAGCCTGAATGTCACAAACATCGGTCAAGGGGTTGACATGGTCACCACTTTTGAGCAAACCCAAGCACATCAATAAAATTGCGGACATGCCCGTGGACGTCGCAATGCAAGCCTCGGCGCCTTCCAAAGCCGCCAAACGCATTTCAAAACTGCTGACTGTGGGGTTGCCCAATCGGGCGTAGGTGTAGCCATCTTCCTCGCCTGCAAAACGGCGTGCAGCAGTTTCTGCGTCGGGCTGTACATAGCCGCTGGTCAGGTACATCGCCTCCGAGTTTTCACCATACTGGCTGCGGTCTACGGCTGCGCGCACAGCCAATGTATCGATGTGCAAATTGTCGGGCAAAGGATGTTGGCTCATGGGGGTCTTGACTGATGATCAGGTTATGGGGGCAGTGAACTCAGGTGGCATTGGGCAAGGCCAATCGTGAACGATCAGACTCTGCCTCAGGCTCATCCTGTTGCGAGGGTCGGTTTTCATTCAGCCGCACAATGTCTTCTGCAGAGACATCACCCGTAACATAAACACCATCAAAGCATGAGGCATCGAATCCTTTGACTTTGGGGAAGCCAGGCAAAACGGCATTGGCCACTGCCAATTTCATGGCGTCGACGTCTTGGTAAATCAAGGCATCGCAATCGATGATTTGGCGAATTTCGTCGATCGAGCGGTTGTGCGCGACCAGTTCGTCAGAGGTGGGCATGTCAATGCCATACACATTGGGATATCGCACTGGGGGGGCAGCGCTGGCCAGATACACCTTGCGCGCACCCGCCTCTCGGGCCATTTGAACGATTTCGCGGCTGGTGGTGCCGCGCACAATGGAGTCGTCAACCAACAACACATTGCGGCCTTTGAATTCGCTGGCAATCACATTGAGTTTTTGGCGTACTGATTTTTTTCGAACCGACTGGCCCGGCATGATGAAGGTACGCCCTACGTAGCGGTTTTTCACAAAGCCTTCACGGTAAGGCAATCCCAACAACTGCGCCAATTGTGCAGCGCTGGGACGACTCGATTCTGGGATGGGAATGACCACATCAATGTCGCTGGGAGGAACCGTTGAAATGACCCGCTTGGCCAAAGTTTCACCCAGATTCAAACGCGCTTGGTAAACAGAAATACCGTCCAAGGTGGAGTCAGGTCGGGCCAAATAAACATATTCAAAAATGCAGGGGCTCAGTTGAGGTGCATCCGAACATTGCTGAGCGTGCAATTGGGTTTGCATGTCAATGAAAACTGCTTCACCCGGCTCAATGTTGCGTTCGAATTGATGCAATGTGCCTTCAAGTGCCACGGACTCACTGGCCAACATGTAAGTGCCGTCCTTGGCTTTGCCAATGCACAATGGCCGAATGCCAAAAGGATCGCGAAATGCCAGCAAGCCATGCCCCGCAATGAGGGCAATCACAGCGTAGGAACCCTTCACGCGTCGATGAACGCCCTGCACTGCTTTGAAGACATCCGATGGCGTCAGTGGCAAACCGCGCGTGGTCTTTTCCAGCTCATGCGCCAGCACGTTGAGCAGAACTTCAGAGTCACTTTCTGTGTTGATGTGGCGATGATCGGTTGAAAACAATTCTGCTTTGAGTGCTTTGGCATTGGTCAGGTTGCCGTTGTGCACCAAGACCAACCCAAAGGGCGCATTCACATAAAAAGGCTGCGCCTCTTCCTCACTGAAAGCATTGCCTGCAGTGGGATAGCGAACTTGACCCAGGCCACAATGACCCGGCAGTGAGCGC
>RFVJ01000121.1 GCA_009928125.1 Betaproteobacteria bacterium | reverse complement strand
AAACGTCCACGTTGGCGCATTCAATTTGATGCTGCGTTTTTGCAATTGCCGATCTTGGGCCGATTGGCCACGGGCTACAACACAGCGCGTTTTGCCAGCACCTTGGCCATGCTCACGTCGGCCGGCGTGCCCATTTTGAAAGCCATGCAGTCTGCCGCAGACACCTTGTCCAACCAAGCCATGCGCGCCGATGTGCTGGACGCTTTGGTCTTGGTGCGCGAAGGCGCGCCGTTGGCCATGGCCATGGGCCAGAAGAAACGTTTCCCCAGCTTGCTGGCGATGTTTGCGCGCTTGGGCGAGCAAACGGGCCAACTTCCCGTCATGTTGCAGCGCGCGGCGCAGCAACTCTCTGCTGATGTCCAACGCCGCGCCCTGGCCTTGGCCACCATCTTGGAGCCCTTGCTGATTGTGGCCATGGGTGCCGTGGTCATGCTCATTGTGTTGGCGGTGCTCATGCCCATCATGGAACTCAACCAATGGGTCCGTTGAACTTGCATCACCCAAGGAGCGCACGATGGCAGTCAGCTTAGACGGTCAATTGGTGGTGGCGATTTCATCGCGCGCCTTGTTTGACTTTGAAGAAGAAAACCAAGTCTTTGAACAAGGCGATGACCGCGCCTACATGAAGCTTCAACTCGAACGCTTGGAAGAACCCGCCAAACCGGGTGTGGCCTTTTCTTTGGTCAAAAAATTACTGGCGTTCAACGACGCGCAAACACAGCGCGTTGAAGTGGTCATTCTGTCGCGCAACGACCCTGTGTCGGGCATGCGGGTGTTTCGTTCGGCGCAGCACTATGGCTTGCCCATTCAGCGCGGCAGCTTCACACGGGGTCAATCACCTTGGCGGTATTTGAAACCACTCAATGCCAACTTGTTTTTGTCGACCCATTTGTCGGACGTGCGTGCCGCGCTCGACGCAGGCGTGCCTGCGGCGCAGGTGTATCCGCACTCGGCTCATGCTTCTGAAGAACATCCACATGAAGTTCGCATTGCCTTTGACGGCGATGCCGTGTTGTTCTCCGACGAAGCCGAACGCGTATTTCAAGCAGAAGGCTTGTCGGCCTTTCAAGCCCATGAGCGCGCCAAAGCGGCACAGCCCCTGTTGGCGGGCCCCTTCAAACCTTTGTTGGCTGCGCTGCACCGACTGCAACAAGAAGGCACACCGGCCATGCGCATTCGCACGGCCTTGGTCACGGCGCGCAGTGCACCCGCGCATGAACGCGCCATTCGCACCCTCATGGAATGGAACATTGAAGTGGACGAAGCCATGTTTTTGGGTGGCTTGCCCAAAGGCGAATTTTTGAAAGAATTTGAGCCCGACTTTTTCTTTGACGACCAAACCGGTCACATTGAATCGGCCGCCCAACATGTGCCTGCAGGCCATGTGGCCAGTGGCATCAGCAATCCGCCGCTGACCGATTAAGGCTCTGCTGACAAAGATGCTGCGGGCTCTTCACGTCTGCGACCTTCTCTGCGGGCAATCCACACGGTCGACACCAAGATCACGGCGGCACCCAGCCAGGTCCATTGGCTGGGCACATCGCCAAACACCAGCCAACCCATGAGGGAGGCCCAGACCAAGTCGAGGAAGCGCAAAGATTGAGTGGCTGAAATATCGGCAATGCTGAAGGCACGTGTGAGGCTGTAATGGCCCAAGGTACCGAGCAGACCCGCCACCATGAAACCGCTCCATTGCCACAGCGTTGGCATTTGCCAATTCATCAAGGCCAAGGGCAAGCTGAACAAGGTCACCGTGATCGATTGCCACATCACAATGACGCCTGGTTTTTCAGTCCGTGTGAGGTGTTTGGTGATGAGAAAGGACGCTGCAAAAATGGGCGATGAAGCCAGCATCACCAAGTTGTACCAACCGCCAGTGCCCGTCAATTTGGGCAGCACCACCACCATCACGCCCGCAAAGCCAATGCCTGCCGCAATCCAGCGGTCTTTGCGCATGGGTTCGCCCAAGAACCAAGCCGCGCCCAGCATGATGAAAATCGGCCCTGTGAAGCCGATGGCCGTCATGTCGGCCAATGGAATTTGGGGCAAGGCAATGAACCACAACATCAAACCCACGGTGTGCACACCGCCGCGCCAAAACTGGCCCTGGATGTCGTTGGGCACATAGGCCGCCAAACCTTGATGCCACAGCAAGGGCAGCATGACCAAGAGGCCGCAAAAATAACGCAGAAATTGCGCTTCGAACGGGTCCATTTGCATCGAAAAAGAGCGTGCAATGGTGTTCAACAAAGAAAAGGTCAAACCGCCCAAAGCCATCCATGCCATGCCGCGCACCGGTGCAGGCAAGCGGTCAAAACGCCGTGTGTTTTGCAATCGCGTGAGGGTCAGCAAACGCTGAAGGGAGGTTGGGATCAATCTGGGCACCTGTTGACTATATCGGACCGCAAGGTGGATGCGAGTCTCTTGCGTTACCCAGCTGTCCAGCCGCAAATGAAGGTGACAAAAAAAACGGGCCCCAAGGGCCCGTTCAAATGAGATCCGTCAAGATCAGCTGTTTTGCAATGCCGCAATGCGCTCTTCAATGGGAGGGTGCGTTGAGAACAACTGACCAATGCCACCCGCAATGCCCATGGCTGCAACGCTCTTGGGCAACTCGGCGGTTTGCAAACCCCCCAAACGTGCCAAGGCGTTCACCATGGGTTGCTTGCGGCCCATCAATTGGGCGGCACCTGCGTCGGCACGGAACTCGCGCTGACGGCTGAACCAAGCCACCACCATGGCCGCCACAAAACCCAGCACGATGTCCAACACGATGGTGGTCACCCAGTAACCGATGCCAGGGCCGGTGTTTTCTTCGTCGTTTTTACGCAAGAAGCTGTCGACGGCATAACCCACCACGCGCGACAAGAAGACCACAAAGGTGTTCATCACGCCTTGGATCAGGGTCATGGTAACCATGTCACCATTGGCAATGTGCGCCACCTCGTGACCCAGCACCGCTTCAATTTCTTCATGGGTCATGTTTTGCAAGAGCCCTGTGGACACGGCCACCAAGGCAGAATCGCGAAAAGCGCCTGTGGCAAACGCATTGGGATCGCCTTCAAAAATACCGACTTCGGGCATGCCGATGCCAGCTTTTTCTGACAAGTGGCGTACGGTGTCAACCAGCCATTTTTCGTCAGCGTTGCTCGGCTGCTCAATGACTTGAACGCCCGAACTCCATTTGGCCACAGGCTTGCTGATCAGCAAGGAGATGATGGCACCGCCAAAACCCATGATGAGGGCATAGCCCAGCAGCGCGCCCAAGTTCAAACCGTTGGCGGTGAGAAATCGGTTCACGCCCAACAAACTGGCCACCACACCCAACACCAGCACCACGGCCAAGTTGGTCAACACAAATAAAAGAATACGTTTCATGAGGAATGAAGTTCCACCGCCCAGCGAAGGCCAAGCGCACGCTTCGCATATTAGGGTTCACACAAACAAAATCAAGTGCGCCTGTCTAATTCCTCAAAAAGGAACGGAATTAAACCGCTCTAGGCGTCCGAAAGACATGAGCATCTTGGTAAAAATCGGGGTCGATGTTCTCAGGCCACCACCCAGGCAGCCCCAGCACTGGCGTGGGCAAAAAAGGTTTGCAGGCCAATTTGGCCGCGTTCAAATCTTCAGATAACCAGGCATCCCATTCCGACACAGCCAAGCCGTGCGGTACACGCCACATGTGCACGGTGATGGCCTTGTAGGGGTTCACCAATTTCTCTAACGCTGCATGGCCAAAAATTTGCACTTGCGCGCTGCCCCACAAGTCGCGGTGCGTCACAAAGGCCGCTTGCCAATCGCGCCGCTTCAAGGCGTCCCATGCAACATCGTCCACTTGAAGCAAGCAGGCGTTCTCATCAAACACCGTGACCGCATCGCGCACAGGTCCGCGCACGGCACCCACCCCTTGGCTTTGAATGGCCGCAGCTTGAAGCTGATTGAGTTGGCGCTTGGCCAAGGGAAAATGCAGCCAACACAAAGCATTGAAAAAATCGTGCAGGCCATCTCGCGTGGGCACGGCATGCTGCTCAAAAATGAACTGCTCGTAGGCCATGCCCTCAGGCAAGTTGTCTTGCGAGACGAACTGCACATGACAGACAGACTTGGCAGGCGATGCCTGTTGCGCCAACTGATGCCATGCAGCAAGTTCAACGTTGCAGGCCTCGGCCACTGAATAGCCTTGTGCAACTTGCTGCGCCATGCGCTCACCGATGGTGCGCCAAGGCGCAAGCCAAGGCGCGGACCAATCAATGCGGCTTAGGCCACTCGCCATGGCAAAGCTTCACCCGAGCGCAAAGGTTTCAATTCGGCTTCGCCAAATTGGAAACTCTCGGGCGGCGTCCAGGCTTCACGTTTCAAGGTGATGGTGCCTGTGTTGCGCGGCAAACCGTAGAAATCGGCGCCATTGAAGCTGGCGAAGGCTTCAAGTTGTGCCAGTTTGCCCACACTGTCAAAGGCTTCCGCGTACATCTCGAGGGCGGCGTGCGCAGTGTAACAACCTGCGCAACCCGATGCGTGTTCTTTCAAGTGAGCAGGGTGCGGCGCGCTGTCGGTGCCCAAAAAGAAACGCGTGTTGCCCGATGTTGCGGCGTTGAGCAAAGCCACCCTGTGCTTTTCGCGTTTGAGCACAGGCAAGCAGTAATAGTGCGGACGAATGCCACCTGTGAAAATGGCGTTGCGGTTGTACAGCAGATGATGCGCAGTGAGCGTGGCGCCCACAAATCGATCGGCGGCCATCACATAGTCGGCAGCGTCTTGGGTGGTGATGTGCTCAAACACAATTTTGAGTTCGGGGAAATCGCGTCGCAGCGGAATGAGTTGGGTGTCGATGAAGGCCGCTTCGCGGTCAAACAAATCGATGTCGCTGCTGGTCACTTCGCCGTGCACCAACAACAGCATGCCCACCTTTTGCATGGCTTCGAGTGTGGGGTAAATTTTTTTCAAATCGGTCACACCGGCATCGCTGTTGGTCGTAGCGCCTGCTGGGTACAGTTTGCATGCGACCACACCGGCCGCTTTCGCTTTGGCCATGATGCGTGATTTGTAGGCCAAGGCCAACTCGGCAGTGGTCACCGGTGGCTTCAGGTTGGGCATGATGATGGCACGGCCAAATTGCGCGGCGGTATGAGGCACCACAGTTTGAAGTGCAGCGCCATCGCGCACATGCAAATGCCAATCATCGGGGCGGGTCAGCGTCAGTGAGGAGGTCATGGTGAATTGCCAATCAAGATTTTTGCAAGAGGGGTTCGCGCAAGGCCATCGGCTCTTGTGCTGCCAAGCCTTGAGACCGCAACAGATCGCGGGTGTGGTGCAAGGACTGTAAGAGTTCCAAAGCTTGGGCGTGCAAAGTTTCGCCAGCGGGGGTGAGCCGTGTGGGGTAAGAACTGCGATCGATCAAGGCCACACCGGCCCACGCTTCCAAAGACTGAATGCGCCTGGAAAACGCTGGTTGGGTGACATGGCGAAGCTGCGCAGATCGGCTGAAACTGCGGGTTTCAGCCAAGCTCACAAAGTCTTCAAGCCACTTGGTCTCCATGCCGGCATTATCCCGCATCCGCCTCGGCGTTCTGTTGCAAGGACCACATTTGCGCATAGCGACCGCCCTGTTGCAACAATTGCGCATGGTTGCCGCGCTCGATGATGTGACCGGCCTCCATCACCAAAATCTCGTGCGCATCCACCACCGTCGACAAACGGTGCGCAATGACCAATGTGGTTTTATTTTGTGCGGCATTGGCCAATTCGGCCTGAATGGCGCGTTCGTTGGCCGAATCGAGGGCCGAGGTGGCCTCGTCAAACACCAAGATGGGTGGATTTTTAAGCAAGGTGCGGGCAATGGCCACACGCTGCTTTTCGCCACCCGACAGCTTCAGACCGCGCTCACCCACCGAGGTGGCATAGCCTTTGGGGGTGGACACAATGAAGTCATGAATGCGCGCTGCTTTGGCAGCTGTTTCGATTTCTTCTGGTGTGGCGCCGGTTCGTCCGTAACCAATGTTGTAGGCCACCGTGTCATTGAACAGCACCGTGTCTTGCGGCACGATGCCTAAAGCTTTGCGCACGCTGTGCTGGGTCACTTGGCGAATGTCTTGACCATTGATGCTGATGCGCCCTTGTTGCACATCGTAGAAACGGAACATCAATCGCGCCAAGGTGGATTTGCCAGAGCCCGAGGGGCCGACCACAGCCACCGTTTTGCCCGAGGGAATTTCAAAGCTGATGTTGTGCAAAATGGGGCGATCGGCCTCATAAGCAAAGGAGACGTTTTCAAATTTCAAATGCGCACCCGCTTGGCAATTCAAATCGGGGGCATCAGGCAGATCGGCCACTTCGCGTTCGCGGTCCATCAAGACAAACATTTTGTCGAGATCGGTCAGGCTTTGTTTGATTTCGCGGTACAGCACGCCCAAGAAGTTCAGTGGAATGTAGAGTTGAATCATGAAGGCATTGATCATGACCAAATCGCCCAAGGTCATGCGGCCATCGACCACACCCTGGGTGGCACGCCACAGCATGGCCACCAAGGCGGTGGCAATGATCAACTGTTGGCCTGTGTTCAAAAGCGACAAGGAGGTTTGTGATTTCAAGCGTGCTTTTCTCAGACGCTCTAAGCTTTCGTCATAACGCTTGGCTTCGTAAGCCTCATTGCCAAAGTACTTGACAGTTTCGTAATTCAACAAGGAGTCGAT
>RFVJ01000013.1 GCA_009928125.1 Betaproteobacteria bacterium | reverse complement strand
ATCATTGCACCCGTCATTCCCCCATCCATTGGCTTTATTTTGTTTGGTGTGATCGGCGGTGTGTCCATCTCCAAACTGTTCATGGCTGGCATTTTTCCTGGCATCCTCATGGGCTTGGCGCTGCTCATCACATGGTGGATCGTGGCTCGCAAGGACGATGTCAAGGTCTCAGAACGCGTCCCTATGAAAGAAAAAATGCGCGTCACAGTCGATGCGTTCTGGTGCTACTTGTTGGCCATTACCATCATTGGCGGCATGAAGATGGGCATTTTCACGCCAACGGAAGCTGCGGTGGTTGCCGTTGTTTACGCCCTGTTCGTTGGCCTGTTCATTTACCGCGAAATCAAGCTCAAAGATTTGTACGGCATTATCTTGGCAGCAGCCAAAACATCGTCTGTGGTGATGTTTTTGGTCGCTGCAGCGTTGGTGTCGGCTTGGCTCATCACGGTGGCCAACATTCCTGCTGAAGTGGTAGAACTTTTACGTCCTTTCATTGGCAACCCCACACTCATGATGATCATGTTGATGTTGTTGGTCCTGATTGTAGGGACTGCGCTTGATTTTGCACCTACGGTTCTGATTTTGACGCCCGTGTTGATGCCATTGGTTCGCGAAGCAGGTATCAATCCTGTTTACTTCGGTGTCTTGTTCATCATCAACAACGCCATCGGCTTGCTCACCCCACCTGTGGGCACGGTACTCAACGTGGTTTGCGGCGTTGGCCGTATTCCCATGCACGATGTGATTCGTGGCGTCATGCCTTTCTTGATTTCTCAAGTTGTGGTCATGGGGCTTTTGATTGCTTTCCCCATCTTGGTCATGGGACCTCTTAAATGGTTATCGAGTTAAGTCATGACAGTTCTCAGTACATTTCAATTGAACGGCAAATTGGCCTTGATCACAGGGTCATCTGCCGGAATTGGTTTTGCGTTGGCTCGTGCCTTGGGTGAAGCTGGGGCGCATGTCGTGATCAACGGCCGCAATTCTCAAAAAGTTTCGGTGGCGGTACAAACGCTCAAAAGCGAAGGTTTGAATGTCAGTGCTTCCGTGTTTGATGTGACTGATGCCCAATCCGTGAGCACTGCAGTGAACGACATCGAAACTCAATTGGGTGCCATTGATATTTTGGTCAACAACGCAGGGATGCAAATTCGAGGCCCCTTGCACGAATACAAGGACGATGATTGGCAAACGCTCATGCGAACCAACCTCGACAGCGTTTATTACGTAGGCAAAACAGTCGCTCAAAAAATGATTCCGCGAGGACGCGGCAAGATCATCAACATTTGCTCTGTTCAAAGTGAACTCGGCCGCCCTGGTATTGCGCCCTACACCGCCTCCAAGGGAGCTGTCAAAATGTTCACCAAAGGCATGGCCATTGACTGGGGACCATTTGGCATTCAGGTGAACGGCATCGGCCCTGGCTATTTCAAAACTGAGTTGAACCAAAAATTGGTTGACGACCCTCAGTTTTCCTCTTGGTTGGTGGGACGCACGCCCAGCAGGCGCTGGGGTGATGTTGAAGATTTGGGGGGCGCAGCCGTCTTTTTGGCCAGCGATGCTTCCAAGTTTGTCAATGGCCACATCCTGTATGTGGATGGCGGTGTCACGGCTACACTCTAAGCATTGAATTGAAGATTTCCAAGAAGGCTTACTTATGCGCGCTTTGATCTGTCACTCTGCCAAAGATTTGAGAATTGAAACCACCGAATTGCCCACCATGGGGCCGGATCAAATTCGCGTCAAGGTCGCATTTGGTGGCATTTGTGGTTCCGATTTGCATTACTACCAGCACGGTGGTTTTGGCACAGTTCGCATCAAACAACCCATGGCTTTGGGCCACGAAATTTCGGGTGTGGTGGATGGCCTTGGCGCCAACGTGAAGCACCTGGCAGTAGGACAACGCATTGCCATCTCCCCTTCTCGTCCTTGTGGCTCATGCCGATTCTGCCAATTGGGCCAGCAAAACCATTGCCTCCACATGCGCTTCTTTGGCAGCGCCATGCCTTTTCCTCACATTCAAGGTGCATTTGCCGAGCAACTCATCATCGAAGGCTATCAAGCACATCCCATTGCTGCACACCTCAGCCTTTCAGAAGCGGCATTGGCCGAGCCCTTGTCTGTCGGCTTGCATGCCATTCAACGTGCAGGCGGCGTGTTGGGCAAGCAAGTGTTTGTCACTGGATGCGGCCCCATTGGATCCTTGCTGATCGGCGCGTTGCGTCGTGCAGGAGCCGCCCGCATTGTGGCCGCAGACATTGCTGACCTGCCCTTGAAGTGCGCCAAAGAAATGGGCGCAGATGAAACCATCAACCTCAAGACGGCGCCTGAGTCGCTGGACAAATACAAAGTAGACAAAGGCCAGTTTGAAGTGGTGTTTGAAGCATCTGGCAGTGAACCCGCTTTGCGAGCTGGTCTGGACGTCATCATGCCACGCGGCGTGTTGGTTTCCGTGGGCATGGGTGGCGACATGAGCATTCCCATGACTCAGCTGGTCGCCAAAGAAGTCGATCTACGCGGCACCTTCCGATTCCACCCAGAGTTTGCCAACGCCGTTCAATTCCTCAATTCAGGTTTGATCAATGGCAAACCTGTCATCACGGGTATCTTGCCCATGGACAAAGCGGTCGATGCATTTGAATTGGCAAGCGATAAATCTCAGTCATTGAAAGTTCAAATCGACTTCGAAGCCGCTTGATGAAAAGCCAAGTCGACCATTTGGTGGTTGCAGCCCACAGCTTGCAACAAGGCGTTGCATGGTGTGAATCCGTTTTAGGCATCACACCGTCAGCGGGTGGCGCGCACGAAAAGTACGGAACGCACAATCGCTTGTTCAAAATCGCCACACCCACTTTCCCAGTGGCGTATTTCGAAATCATCGCCATCAATCCAGATGCCGTCATCGAAAAAAAACCACCGCCTACGCGTTGGTTTGATTTAGACCAAAAAACACTTCAAACCGAATTGGCGAAGTCGCCCAGGCTGATTCACTTCGTGGTCAACACCGAGAGCATTCAAGATGCGCGGCATGCATGGAAAGCACAGAGCATCGATCGCGGCCCCATCATTCACGCCAGCCGTCAGACGCCAAAAGGTTTGCTACAGTGGCAAATCACGGTGCGCCCTGATGGCGAACGCCTGTTCAATGGCACTTTGCCCACCCTGATTCAATGGGGCAAACCCGAGGCGGCCGATCCCATGAAGTTGCATCCGCGCAATCATTTACCTCGCTCTGGCATTTCTCTGAAGAGCTTGACCGTGAGCCATGCCAGCGCCCCTAAATTGCGAGACGCCTACAGCGCCATTGGACTTTCAAATGTCAACGTGTGCGAAGGTCCTGCAAACATCATTGCCACATTGCAAACACCCAAGGGTTTGGTAACCCTAGAAAGCCTAGGAATCTGATTCATGCGCCACTTGCATCCAGTTCAATCTGGTGACGATTCCGGCATCATGGATGTTCTCATTGTGGGCGCTGGTTTATCGGGAATTGGGGCTGCCAGACATCTGCAAATGCACTGCCCCCAAACCCGTTGGTGCATCCTGGAAGCGCGGGAGGCCATTGGCGGCACATGGGATTTATTCAAGTACCCTGGCATTCGGTCCGATTCCGACATGTACACCTTAGGCTACGCATTCAAGCCTTGGGTTGATCACAAGTCCATCGCAGATGGCAAAACCATTCGACAGTACATCCAAGACACAGCCGAAGAAAACGGCATCACGCAACACATCAAGCATGGACATGCCGTGACGCAAGCGCGTTGGTCCACGTCAGAGGCTTGCTGGACAGTGACCGCTCTAAATTCGCAGGCCGCAGAACCGGTGATGTTCAAAACCCGCTTCCTGTACTTTTGTTGTGGTTACTACAGCTACAAAAACGGTCATCAACCCGACTTTCCTGGTCACGCATCTTTTCAAGGCAAATGGGTGCATCCGCAGTTCTGGCCCGATGATCTGAACTATGCCAATCAAAAAGTGGTGGTCATTGGCAGTGGCGCCACAGCCGTCACCTTGGTGCCTGAAATGGCCAAGACTGCAGCGCATGTCACCATGCTGCAAAGATCGCCCACCTATGTGATTGCCAGACCCAGTGAAGACACAATGTCTTTGTGGCTTCAAAAATACTTGCCTGCAAAGTTGGCCTATCAAATCACACGGATGAAAAACGTGCTCATGGGCATGTTGACCTATCAACTGGCGCGCAGACGACCTGAATTTGTCAAACGTTATTTGGTCAAAATGGCAGCAATGCAATTGCGATCTGAACAAGCTGCCCAAAATTTTTCACCCAAATACAAACCTTGGGATGAGCGATTGTGTGTTGTACCGGATGGTGATTTGTTCAAACAAATCAGACACGGCAAAGCCAGCGTGGTGACGGATACCATTCAAAGCATCCTGCCGCATGGCATTCAATTGGACAGCGGTCAAGTTTTAGAAGCCGACATCATTGTGTCGGCCACAGGCTTGTCCTTGAACATTTTGGGCGACATTGAAATTCAAGTCGATGGCCGACCCTTCAAGGCATCTGAACAAATGGCCTATCGCGGCATGTGGCTGTCTGGTTTGCCCAATGCCATCATGACCTTTGGTTACACCAATGCGTCATGGACATTGAAAGCCGACTTAACGGCCATGTACACCTGCCGCTTGCTCAATTACATGCGCAAACACGGTTACAAAAAAGCCATTCCGATGAAAGACCCTGACATCCAAGAGGCCGATTACTTGTCCTTTACCTCAGGCTACGTGCAACGTGCACGCGATGTGCTTCCCAAGCAAGGCACCCAAGCCCCTTGGCAAGTGAATCAAAATTATTTAAAAGACATACTTTTGATTAAATACGGTCGCCTGAACGATGGCGTCATGCAGTTCAGTTAGTGTGAACACCCGAGGGATTTGAAATGCTTGTTTTGTGGCTTCTGTTTTTGTTCTTCATGAGCATGCTTGGATTGGTCTTGTTTGCAAGCTTTTCAAACAAAAAAGCAGCGCAGTACTTACCGCCTGCTGGGCAGTTTGCCAAGCTGAGTCAGGGGACGCTTCACTACGTCGATGAAGGTCATGGCCCAGCCATTGTTCTGGTACATGGACTTGCGGGCAATTTGCAAAATTTCACTTACGGTGTTTCGAAACCCTTGGCTCAACAGTATCGCGTCATCGCTGTCGATCGGCCCGGTTGTGGTTACTCCAAGCGCAATGCAAATGCAGACAGTAGCCTCGAAGCGCAAGCGGATACTTTGATTGAATTGTTGGACCACTTGCAAATTGAATCGGCTGTGTTTGTGGGCCATTCATTGGGAGGTGCCATTTCATTGGCTGCGGCGCAACGACATCCCTCTCGCGTCAAAGCACTGGCGTTGATTGCGCCCCTCACCCATCAACCCGATCGTCCCTCACCCGTTTTCAAACCGCTCGACATTGCATCCCCTGCACTTCGCAAACTCGTGGGATGGACTGTCGCAGTGCCAGGAACGCTGTTGAGGCTTTCGACCAGCTTGAAGGTCATTTTTGGACCCGAAAAAGCACCTGCAGATTTCGCCATTCGAGGCGGGGGCATTTTGTCGCTCAAACCGCAAACTTTCATCACCGCATCCAGCGATGTGCAACAAGTGAAAGCATGCTTGCCCAACATCGAAGCAGCCTATGCCAGCATGACCACGCCAGTGCACGTTTTGTATGGCCGCGAAGACCGCATTCTCAGCGCCAAGCTCAATGGCGAGGACTTACCGCAACGCATTCCTGGCGCGCAACTGACCCTGATCCAGGGTGGGCACATGCTGCCTGTGACGCAAGCTGCGGCCACCTGTCAATTCATTGAAGGCGTGGCAGGAAAAGCAACCGGCTTGGCACCTTGATGCCAAACTTTGAATTTGTGCATCACCTCTGAATAAGCTGGCGACTGTTCAAAGTTTTCCAACCAAACTTTCAGCGCAGACCAAGCCTGGGCATCAAACCAGTCGCGGTCTGTTCGGGCAAATTGCCTGACAAAAGGTGCAATGGCCGCATCCACCCAGCACCAATCACCGCCCATCAGGTAAGGTGTTTTCTCCAGTTGTGCATTCAATTTCAGCAAAAATTGAGCGCCCATGTCTCGATGCGCCAAACCGTCACTCAGCGCATAACGGTTGGGGTATTTGTAACGGTCTAAATTTTTCTTAAATTCATCATCGCATGAGCGAACCCACGCTTGTGCTTGCGCATCGTTGGACTGTCCTGCGGTTGACCAACATTGGGGGTCGCTTTGCGCCATTGCCCAATGCATGATGTCCAAACTCTCTTCCAGAACTTTGTCTTTCAGCACCAACACTGGAACTGTCCCTTTGGGGGATACAGCCAACATGCTGTCAGGTTTTTGCGACAAGGCAATTTCGCGCATCTCGCATCGAATGCCACTGGCCAGCAAGGCCAAGCGGGCTCGCATGGCATAGGGGCAACGGCGGAAGGAATACAAAATGGGCGCATCTTGAGGTAACAAAGCAGCCACCTTTTCTTGACGTTGAGGGGTACCAATGTGATTGATCTGACGCGCTTTGGCTATTTCCCATTGCTTCTGACGTTCCCGCGCACTGTTCTTTTGAACTTCACTGGTATGCGCATGACACCTCGGGCAACTGACACCCAACTCAAACAATGGGGATGTTTTGGCGCCTGGGGGCAAAGGCTCGCGGCAGCAACGACAGAGTTCATGCGGACCAGGCTTCAGGCCATGCCCAACAGACACGCGTTCATCGAAAACAAAGCACTCTCCTTCCCACAAACTTTGCTCGGGCGGGACTTCTTCCAGGTACTTCAAAATACCGCCTTGCAAATGGAAGACCTCCTCAAAGCCATGTTCCAACATCAATGAGGTTGATTTCTCGCAGCGAATGCCGCCGGTACAAAACATGGCCACTTTGGGCTTCTTGCCATTGCGTGCTTCCAATTCCTTGGCCTGTTGAACCCAACCAGGCAGTTGCGAAAAACTCTGGATGTTGGGATCGAGTGCCCCTTTGAATGTGCCAATCTCAACTTCGTAATCATTGCGTGTGTCAACCACCACCACATCAGGCGAAGAAATCAGAGCATTCCAGTCTTTGGGCTTCACGTATTGACCGACTCGGCGCGTTGGACTGATGCCTGGCACACCCAATGTGACAATTTCTCTTTTGAGCCGAACCTTCATGCGATGAAATGGCGGCTTGTTCGCAAAGGACTCCTTGTGCTCTAAATCTGACAGCAACGGATCTGATCTCAAATAGGCCAACACAGCGTGAACATCTTCAGGCGCACCTGCTATGGTGCTGTTGATGCCCTCACGTGCCAACAAAATCAACCCTTTGACATTGTGGGCCTCACAAAAGGCCAACAGTGGCGCGCGTCGATCTTCAAAATTTGGCAGATCAACAAATTTATAAAAAGCAGCAGTGAGATAAACAGGGGTAGATAAATCGGTGCACATGCCCGTATTTTGCACGCACTGGCATACCCCCATGGCCAAAATTGCATGGTTAGCGCAAAATACAGTTGCTCATTTCAGCAGTCGTACTCAACAGACTTCGCAGTATGAAACGTCTAGGTTCACCTCCCACACTTTGTTTGATTTTGCGCAAAACGCTTGGCAGCAAGTCATGGCATGCAGGCCTTGTCAAAATCGGGTTGAGCTTTGGCTTGGCTTATGCAGGTCTCAGCCACGCCGCACAAGAGGCCTACATTGATCTCACCAAAGGCACAGCCAAAGTGGCGGTTACCACAGCACATCCGCTGGCAACTGAAGCCGCCCTGAAAATTTTGAAACAAGGTGGCAGTGCCGCGGATGCGGTCATTGCAGCACAACTGATGCTGGGCTTGGTGGAGCCACAATCATCAGGTCTAGGTGGCGGCAGCTTTTTAATGCACTGGAAAGCGAACGAGCAGACCCTCACCAGCTTTGATGGATTGGCCGTAGCGCCTCAAAAAGTCACTGAATCATTAACCACAGACATTGATGGCCTTCAACTGCCTTACGCTCAAGTGTCGCGGGGCGGTCGAAGTGCTGGTGTTCCGGGTACTTTGCCTTTGTTGGCCAAAGTTCACCAGCGGTTCGGAAAACTGCCATGGTCAAGTCTGTTTCAACCAAGCCTTGAAGTAGCGCGCAATGGTTTTCCCATGCCACCTTACATGCACCAATTGTTGGCGACGCCTGTTGCCGCCCGCGAGCATCCAGAACTTTTGAAGTTGTACTTTGATGAGAACCAAAAAGTCAAACCCATTGGCACACTCATCCACAATTCGGCCTATGCTCAAACGCTTCAAAAGATTGCTGACCAGGGTCCTTCGGCAGTTTGGACTGATGCGCAAGGCGTTGACTTCATGGCCAGCATTCAAAAAGGTGATAAACCATCCTGGATGACGCTAGACGATTTAAAACGCTACACCGTCGAGGAGCGCCAAACCCTCTGCGGGCCTTACCTCACATACAAAGTTTGTGTGATGGCCCCACCTTCATTTGGGGGTGTGGTGGTTTTACAAATGCTTCAGATGATCGAAGCCAAAAGTGGCGATAACGCCAACTTTCAAGAGCCCACTTTTGTTCATGCCTTTGCAGAGGCCGGAAAATTAGCCCAAAGCGACCGTCAAAAGTATGTGGGGGATCCAAGTTATGTCCAAGTTCCAGACAAAAGTTTGGTCTCCAATCACTACCTCCAACAAAGGGCGCAGTTGATTCAAACACAAACACTTTCCGCTTACCCTGCAGGAACGCACGTAGCGCCCCTCGCAGCAGCCAACTCTTCATCCGTCACCCCTGCTGCTCCCAGTTCAGACGCAACCTCGCAATTGGTGGTGGTTGATTCTGAGGGCAACGCGGTGAGCATGACCACGACCAACAACCTCAACTTTGGTTCGCGATTGATGACGCAAGGCTACATTCTCAACAATGCCATGACCAACTTCGCCAGCAAGCCCAAGTCAGGTGAAATTTCACCCAACAAAATGGAGCCTGGCAAACGGCCTGTGACGTCCATGACACCCACCATGGTGTTTGACGACAAAGGTCAATTGGTCACTTTGGGAGGCTCTGCAGGCGGCGGGCAAATTGTGGACTACATTGCTGCCAATTTGATCCGCATGTTGGCATTGAATCAAACACCTGCAGAGGCTTTGTCAAAGGGGCACATGTCGACTGCCATTCCAATGCGATTGCAATTGGAAAAAGGCACCGCAGCTGCAGACATGGCCGAAGCCTTAAAAGCCAAAGGACATCAAGTGGAAGTGGTGCCCATGAACAGCGGCATGGGCTTTCTCAAACGTTCAGGAAATGGCTGGATTGGCGCAGCAGACCCACGCCGCGACGGTGTCGCTTGGGGTTTTAACCCCACACCTTAGGAAACAAGGGGTCGTTCATTTCAGCACCGTCGGGCAATCGCGCCGCCAAACCTTCAAAAGGGGGTGAAGTGCGCCAATGGCGAACTGCATGACGCGTGTCGTCACCCAGGTAGCGAGCCGAAAAAACCCTGCGGCGCTCCGTCGGGCCCACGCCACTGGACGCATGCAAGGCCAGCATCTGAAAAGCAACACAATCACCGGGCTCCAAAGACCAGGCCAGCTGCGAATAACGATGCGGTTCAGCATCGATAGGCGGCAACTCGGCCAAGCTCCCCTCAGGAAACCATTTGGCCTGTTGGTCACGGAATGTGCGAGGCATGTACCAGGTCCCTTGGTGAGATTTGGCGACAAATCGCAAGGTACTCGCCTCGGACACAGGATCCACAGGAATCCAAAAGCTCACGTTCTGTCGACCACTCACATTGTAATAAGGTTGATCTTGATGCCAGGGTGTGGGCTGCTTGGTGCCAGGCTCTTTGACCAACAAATGGTCGTGATAAACGCGAACAGTGTGGGACCGCATCAACTGCGCGGCGATGTGGGGCAAGGCAGAATCACGCAGAATTTTTTCGTAAGCCGCATTGGATTGCCACGTACAAAAATCTTCGATGAACCGACCTGGATCATCTGCCCGACTGGCCACTTGGGCCAAGGGGCTAAGGTGTGACAAGTTGTACTCAATGCCCTGTTCTAGCGTGTGAAGCTCCTCTGCATTCAATACGCCTCTTAAGACCACCGCACCCAATTGGTCATAGTCTTGAACAGTTTGAGAAGAAAGCATCAAAGTACGAGACATAGCACACCGCTTAAATTTGTTTGAGAAGCTCTGCAATCTCAAACACAGGCAATCCCATGATGCCTGTGTACGATCCCTTGATGGCAGCAATGTGCTTGGCTGCCAAGCCCTGAACACCATAAGCACCGGCCTTGCCCATGGGTTCGCCACTGGCCACATAGGCTTTCATTTCAGCCATCGACATGTTTGCAAATGTCACACTGGAAATAGACACCGCAGACACCCTTTGTGTTCCCTTGCCAATGGCAACAGCAGTTAGAACGCGGTGGGTTTTGCCTGAAAGTTTCTTCAACATCCGCAGAGCATCTTGCGCGTTGTCTGGTTTGCCCAGTATCTCCCGCCCCAAGGCAACGGTGGTGTCAGCGCAGATCACAGGCGCTTTTGCCAAGCCACGTGCTTTCAATCGGATCATGGCGGCTTCTAGCTTGAGAAGCGTGACGCGCTGCACATACGTCAAAGGTGCTTCGCCAGGCAAGGCCTGCTCCAAGGCTTCAGCATCCTCCTCAGGCGTTGGCAACAGCAATTCATAGTGCACGCCAATTTGCTCAAGCAACTGCCTGCGGCGTGGGCTTTGCGAGGCCAAATAGACAAAATTTTTCATACCGTCTTACTCACGGTGATAAGGGTGATTGGCGTTCACTGACCATGCACGGTACAACTGCTCAATCAACAACACACGCGCCATTGCGTGGGGCAAGGTCAAATCGGACAAACGAATGCGCTCATGGGCCGCGTCGCGAAACGCAGGCTCAAGACCATCGGGGCCGCCAATGATCAGCGCCACATCGTCACCGCTTAACTGCCAATCTTTCAGCCGCTGGGCCAAGGCCAAAGTCCGCAATGAGGTTCCTCGCTCGTCTAGCACCACAATGCGAGTGCCTCGAGGGATGACAGCTTCAATGCGCTGGCGTTCAGCAGCCACCAAGGTTTCGTAGGTCTTAGAGCCGCGAGGTTCGGTTTTGACCGCTTTGAGCTCCACTTTGATTTCGGGTGGAAAGCGCTTGACGCTGGCTGGCTTTACGCTTGTCTTTGCTGCAGGCTTGGCTGACTTTGAAGCTGTCTTTGCAGCGGGCTTGGCATCTGATTTGGAAGGCGATTTGGCGGGTGCTTTGCGGGTAGGCTTGAGAGCCTCTGAACCCATGGGACCCACTGGCACTGAATCACGACGTGTTGGCGTGCGACCGGCGCTGACATTGGCCTTCTTTTTGGCAACAGGCTTGCGAACGGGCTCAGCAGGCTTGGGTGCGCCCAGTTTCAAACGCACAGGCTTGTCGCCCCAGATTTCTTCGAGGTTGTAATACGAGCGAATGGCTGTGTCAAACACCACAATTTCTTGCGCTTTCACATCTTCCAATGCGTCCACAATGGCGCGCTGAAGTTTTTGGGTGTCTTTTTTGGCAGAAGTGTCAGTCATCGTTCGGGCTGGTAAAGGTGATGGCGTTGAATATACAGCGCAACGGTCTTGGGAACCAGTGCGTCGATGGGTTGACCATGGGCCACCCGTGCTCGAACTTCCGTTGCACTGTGAGGCAATTGAGGCAATTTCAAGACTTGTGTGGGGATGTCATGGCTTGGAGCGGCTGGGCCCAGCGGACTTGGCATCTCTCGTTCAGCCACGCAAATTATAGCCCGCCTCGAAATTTCTTCGATTTCACGCCATGTCCCCAAGGCTTTGCCTTGGTCCTCACCGATCAACAAGAAAAATTGTGCGCTGGGGTACTGCAAGGCCAAACTTTTGAGGGTGTCGATGGTGTAGCTGGGGCCCTGGCGCTGCAATTCCATGTCACTGATGGTGACAACTGGCAAATGGCCAAACGCCAACTTCGCCATCTCGATACGGTGCAAACCACTGCTTAAATCGCGTGCTTTGTGCCATGCATCACCCGTGGGAATGACGAACAATGCGTCCAACTGGAATTGCGCCAAGGCAGCCTCTGCCATGGCCACATGGGCGATATGCGGTGGATCAAAGGCCCCCCCAAAAATGCCAATGCGCTGTTGCTTCAAACCCAATCCCTTGGCTTCAAGAAATGAGAGGTCAGCTGGGCCTCAGCTGAATCCGGGGCATCGACTCGGTTGTAGGACCAACTGACCAAAGCTGGCATGGACAACAAAATAGATTCCGTTCGTCCGCCAGATTGCAATCCAAAATGCGTGCCACGATCCCACACCAAATTGAACTCGACATACCGACCGCGCCGATACAACTGAAAGTCTCTTTCTCGCTCACCATAGGGTGTATCTTTGCGACGCATCACAAGGGGCATGTAGGCTTTCAGCAACCCATTGCCCACGTCTTGCATCATCGCGAAGCCTTGTTCAAAACCGAGTTCAGAAAAATCATCGTAAAAAATACCCCCAACGCCACGCGCTTCATTGCGGTGCTTCAAAAAGAAATAGTCATCGCACCATTTTTTAAACCGCGGATGCAACTCGGGGCCATAAGGCGCGACAGCCTCTTTACAAACTTGATGGAAATGCACGGCATCTTCTTCAAATCCGTAATAAGGCGTGAGGTCCATGCCACCGCCAAACCAAGCGACAGGCTCCTTTCCCTCGGGCTTGGCCACAATCATGCGCACGTTCATGTGCACAGTGGGCACATAAGGATTACGGGGGTGAAAAACCAAGGAAACGCCCATGGCTTCAAAAGGCGCACCCGACAACTCTGGGCGATGTTGCGTTGCCGATGGCGGTAATTTGGGGCCACGCACGTGAGAAAACCCACAACCTGCGCGCTCAAAAACGGGCCCACCTTCTAAAATTTGAGTGATGCCATCACCTTGAAGCATTTCTCCTTCAGGCTTGCGCCAAGGGTCCACCACAAAGTCGGTGCCATCCAGATCGTGCAAGGCTTGCGTGATGTTGGCTTGCAGTTGGATCAAGTAGTCTCTGACAGTTTGCGCTTGATGCAGATCCATGGGGTGACTTTCTTCAGATGCTGGCGGCATCTGTTATGTTTTAACCTCTTTGGTTGGCAAAGGTCGAATCGGTGCAGCTTGGTCAATGTGAAACCCCTCAACCCCTTCGTACATGTGTTGAAGGCATGCGTAGTCCGTCTCAACATTGCCTGTGAGTTTGATAAAGCCTTCAAACTTCAACACTTTTTTTCCGTAATCAAAGCGCACAATCGCCAATGGCAAATTCGTGGCAATGGCCAGTTGGTAAAAGCCACTTCGCCAACCCTCAGTTCTCTTGCGAGTCCCTTCTGGCGAAAGACCTAACCACATGAATTTTCCAGCACGTTGGTGCTCTGCAAACACTTCTGTCATGGCACCCACAACGCCCCGTGAGGAGGATCTGTCAATGGGCAAGCCACCAATCCACTTCAACCAACGTCCAAACAATGGGTATTTGAACAAAGAGTCTTTGCCCCAGAAATGAACGGGTAAGCCCATCGTCCATTTGCACAACATGGCCGTGAGGAAATCCCAGTTGCTGGTGTGCGGGTAAACAATGGCAATACCTTGTAATGCGGGCAAGCCTTGAAAATCAACTTTCCAGCCAATCAGTTTCAACAACCAAGCAGCCCACGCATGGCCTTTGAATTGAATCGGATAGGGACCTGAAATGACTTCAGGCTGAGGCAATTTTTGAGAATGTAAATCACTCACGATTTGATCGCCCTGTAGCCAATGTCCTTGCGGTACTGTTGACCTTCAAAGTGAATGCCCTTGGCCACCTCATAGGCTTTTTGCTGAGCTTGCTTGACCGAATCGGCCAGAACAGTGACGCACAAAACACGACCCCCAGAAGTGACAGTTTGACCGTTCACTGCTGCCGTCCCTGCATGGAACACCATCGCATCTGGCTCGTCCTTGGGCAATCCCGTGATCACATCCCCTTTGCGCGGATTCATGGGATAGCCTGCAGCAGCCATCACCACACCTAAAGCCGGTCGGCGATCCCACTCCAACGCCAGTGTGTCGAGCTTGCCGCTGGTTGCAGCCAGCATCACCTCGACCAAATCGGTTTTCAAACGCATCATGATCGGCTGCGTTTCTGGATCACCCATGCGGCAATTGAACTCCAATGTTTTGGGCATGCCTTGCGCATCGATCATCAAGCCAGCGTACAAGAAGCCTGTATAGGGAATACCGTCTTTTTCCATCCCCTTGATGGTAGGCATGATGACTTCTCGCATGGCGCGCGCATGCACTTGTGCGGTGACCACAGGTGCAGGTGAATAGGCGCCCATGCCGCCAGTGTTGGGGCCTTGATCGCCATCTAACAAACGTTTGTGATCTTGGCTGGTGGCCAAGGCCACCACGTTTTGACCATCGCACAACACGATGAAACTGGCCTCTTCGCCTTGCAAGAATTCTTCAATGACCACGCGTGGCACTGCAGCGCCGTCAGCGCCGGCGTTGTGGACCACGCCCAGTTGGTTGTCAAGCAACATGAAGTCAATGGCCTCATGAGCCTCAGCAGCCGTCATGGCCACTACCACGCCCTTGCCTGCCGCCAAACCATCGGCTTTCACCACAATGGGGGCACCCATCTTGTCAATGTAGGCATGGGCTTGAACAGGATCGGTAAAGGTTTCGTAGACTGCCGTCGGAATGCCATGGCGCTGCATGAAGGCTTTCGAAAAAGCCTTGGAGCTTTCCAACTGTGCGGCGGCCTGCGTGGGTCCAAAAATTCGCATGCCATGCGCGCGAAATTCGTCAACGACACCTGCAGCCAAGGGCGCTTCGGGGCCGACCACTGTCAGTTCAATTTTTTCTTGTTGAGCCCATTCACGCAACGCTTTCACATCTGTGATGGGGACATCGACCAAATTCGGGTCTCGGGCTGTACCGCCATTGCCTGGCGCCACATAAACTTTTTGAATGCGCTCCGATTGCGACAACTTCCAGGCCAGTGCGTGTTCTCGTCCACCACCGCCAATTACCAAAACTTTCATCGATCAGGCCTTATTCCGAAAGGGTTGCATTGTGGAAAACGTTTTGCACATCGTCCAAATCTTCCAAGATGTCCAAAAGTTTTTGCATTTTGACGGCTTCGTCACCCACCATGTCAATCGTATTTTCGGCGCGCATTGTGACCTCCGCCATTTCAGCCGTCAGACCTGCAGCTTCTAAGGCATGTTTGACCGCTTCAAAATCTGCGGGTGATGTCAAGACCTCAATGGCACCCTCCTCATCCGTGATCACATCTTCAGCACCGGCTTCCAACGCAATCTCCATCACTTTGTCCTCTGAGGTGCCCGGTGCATAAATCAATTGGCCACAATGCTTGAACTGAAAAGCCACTGAACCTTCCGTCCCCATGTTGCCACCATGCTTGCTAAAAGCATGGCGAACCTCCGCCACTGTTCGTACACGGTTGTCGGTCATGGTGTCCACAATGATGGCCGCCCCGCCGATGCCATAGCCTTCGTAACGGATTTCCTCGTAGGTCACTCCCTCCAAATTGCCCGTGGCTTTGTCGATGTTACGCTTCACGGTATCGGCTGGCATGTTGGCAGCCTTGGCCTTTTCAATGGCCAAACGCAAGCGGGGGTTGGCCGAAGGATCGCCACCACCCGTTCTGGCTGCGACCATGATTTCTCGAACCACACGGGTCCAAATGCGCTGACGTTTTTCGTCTTGTCTGCCCTTGCGGTGCTGAATATTTGCCCATTTACTGTGGCCAGCCATCTCAAATTCCTCGATGTTGATTTAATCTATTGGGTGAGATTTTACTTTTCTAGATGGGGGGACCCTTTTTCATGCCAAATCAGCTCTTGATTGCCCGCAATAAAACCACAGATTGCCACATTCTGATGGGCATGGCCAATCGCCATGGCCTGATCACGGGGGCCACTGGCACTGGTAAAACCGTCAGTTTGCAAACCTTGGCTGAAAACTTTTCGAATCAAGGCGTGCCTGTCTTCATGGCCGATGTGAAAGGCGATCTGGTCGGCATCAGTCAAACCGGCCATCTGAGTGACAAAATCAAGGGGATTTTGAGAGAACGGCAACTGGACGAGCCCACTCCCCAAAGTTGCCCAACCACTTTATGGGATGTTTTTGGCAAACAAGGTCATCCCGTCCGAGCCACAGTGTCAGACATGGGTCCTTTGCTATTGGGCCGCATGTTGAACCTCAACGATACGCAGGCTGGCGTGCTCAATCTGGTTTTCAAAATTGCCGATGACCAAGGCCTTTTGTTGCTGGACCTCAAGGATCTGCGAGCCATGCTGCAACACGTTGGCGAAAACGCCAGCCAATTCACCACCGAATACGGGAATGTCAGCGCGGCCAGTGTTGGCGCCATTCAAAGAGGTTTGCTCGAGATCGAGAGCCAAGGCGCAGACAAGTTCTTTGGCGAGCCCATGCTCAACATCCAAGACTTTTTGCAAACCGACGCCAAAGGAAAAGGCGTCATCAATTTGTTGTGTGCCAACGAACTGATGAATGCGCCTCGCTTGTACGGCACCTTCTTGTTGTGGTTGCTGTCTGAGTTGTTTGAACAATTGCCTGAAATTGGCGATCCCGAAAAACCCAAACTGGTGTTTTTCTTTGATGAAGCCCACTTGTTGTTCAACGAAGCGCCCAAGGTCCTCATTGAGCGCATGGAGTTGTTGGTTCGACTGATACGTTCGAAGGGTGTGGGTGTTTATTTTGTCACCCAAAATCCTTTGGATGTTCCAGAAACGGTTTTGGGCCAACTGGGCAATCGCATCCAGCATGCCTTGCGCGCCTTTACACCACGCGATCAAAAGGCGGTGAAAGCCAGTGCCCAAACCATGCGGGCCAACCCCAATTTGGACATCGAAAAAGCCATCACCGAATTAGGCGTTGGTGAAGCCTTGGTCAGCTTTTTAGATGAAAAAGGTCGCCCTGGAATCACTGAACAAGCGTTTGTGGTGATGCCCGGCAGCCAACTCGGCCCCATTACCCCCGATCAGCGCAAGGCGCTGCTCGAGAACTCTTTGGTCGCAGGCGTCTACGAAAAATCCATTGATCGAGAGTCTGCCTATGAAGTGCTGAAAGGTGCGCACGCATCCCCCAATCCAGATGCGCAGGGTAAGTTACCAGCCGACAAAGGCGCCAACACAAGCACAAACAGTGCAGAAAACGGCAGCAACGCGCTGTTAGGCGGGCTTGGCGAAGTCTTGTTTGGTCGCACAGGACCCAGGGGTGCCAAACACGATGGCTTGGCGCAGGCCATGGTCAAGTCTGCGGTGCGAACCATTGGCTCTAGCGTCGGGCGTGAAATTGTGCGGGGTGTGTTGGGCGGCATCTTAGGCGGCCGCAAAAGATAAGCCTTGGCTTGGCACCAAGCTCGCATTCAAATGCGAGACACAAAAAAGCCGGAGATCATCCGGCTTTTAGGGTGGGGGCCTTAACTGGCCGTTGCCTCTTCAGGCTCGTGAGGCTCAGACTTTGAGTTGCGGCCTTCCTTCTTGGGCAAGGGCGTGATGTCCAACAGCACTTCATCCTTGTCGTCCAAATCAACACTCAACCGACCGCCATCGATCAAACGGCCAAAGAGCAATTCGTCGGCCAAAGCCTTGCGAATGGTGTCTTGAATCAAGCGCTGCATGGGACGCGCACCCATGAGCGGATCGAAACCTTTTTTGGCCAAGAACTTGCGCAACTTGTCGCTGAACGTGACGTCCACTTTTTTCTCGGACAACTGTGTTTCGAGTTGCAGCAAAAACTTGTCGACCACGCGCATGATGATTTGCTCGTCCAAAGCCTTGAAGCTGACCATGGCGTCCAAACGGTTGCGGAACTCAGGTGTGAACAAGCGCTTGATGTCGCCCATTTCATCGCCTGCTTGACGCGGGTTGGTAAAGCCAATGGTGGCCTTGTTCATGGTCTCGGCGCCGGCATTGGTGGTCATGATGATGATCACGTTGCGGAAGTCAGCTTTGCGGCCGTTGTTGTCCGTCAAAGTGCCATGGTCCATGACTTGCAGCAGGACATTGAAAATATCGGGGTGTGCTGCGGCTTCTTGGTAACAGCTTCTGTCAGCAAGCCACCTTGGTCAAAGCCCACGTAACCTGGCGGCGCGCCAATCAGGCGGCTCACTGCATGTCGCTCCATGTACTCTGACATGTCAAAGCGAATGAGTTCAATGCCCATGATGTAGGCCAGCTGTTTGGCTGCTTCTGTTTTGCCAACGCCTGTAGGGCCGCTGAACAAGAAAGCGCCAATGGGCTTGTCTGTTTTACCCAAGCCGGAGCGTGCCATTTTGACAGCCGAAGCCAAGACCTCCAACGCCTTGTCTTGACCAAACACCACACTCTTTAAATCACGCTCAATGGTTTGCAGTTTGCTGCGGTCGTCGTTCGACACATTGGCAGGCGGAATGCGCGCAATTTTGGCCACGATGTCTTCGATCTCAGCTTTACCAATGGTCTTCTTGCGTTTGGAGCTTGGCAAGATATGAATTTGGCAGACAATTCTGCTGCAGCTTGAAGCGCTGCAGTGGCGTACTTCACACTGTGGTGTTCTTCAAATCGAGATTTCAAGCCTTTCAAGATGTCGACAGTCTCTGACACGGTGGGCTCGACCACATCCACTTTTTGGAAGCGACGGGACAGGGCTGCGTCTTTTTCAAAAATGCCGCGGTATTCAGTGAAAGTGGTGGCACCTATGCACTTCAACTGACCACTGGACAATGCAGGCTTGAGCAAGTTGGAAGCATCCAAAGTACCACCCGATGCAGCGCCTGCACCAATCAAGGTGTGAATTTCATCGATGAACAACACGGCGTGAGGCTTGTCCTTCAATGCTTTCAGGACCCCCTTCAACCGTTGCTCAAAATCGCCACGGTATTTGGTGCCCGCCAACAAAGCACCCATGTCCAGGGAATAAACAATGGCTTCGGTCAAAATTTCGGGCACGCTGCCTTGCGTGATGCGCCAAGCCAAACCTTCCGCAATGGCCGTTTTGCCAACGCCAGCTTCGCCCACCAACAAGGGGTTGTTCTTGCGGCGACGACACAAAATTTGGATGGTGCGCTCAACCTCGTATTCGCGGCCAATCAGAGGGTCGATCTTGCCCTCTTTGGCCATCTGGTTGAGGTTCTGCGTGAACTGCTCCAAAGGTGAGGCTTTTTCATTGCGCTCGCCACCATTGCCGCCTTCTTCGCTCTCAGGCGCAGGCGCGGCATCGCTGCCTTTGGAAGCTTCAGGTGGGTCGCTCTTGCGAATGCCATGCGCAATGAAGTTCACCACATCCAATCGGGTAATGCCCTGCTGGTGTAAATAATAGACAGCGTGGGAATCTTTCTCGCCAAAGATGGCCACCAAAACATTCGCACCTGTCACTTCTTTTTTACCGCTGCCCGTGGATTGAACGTGCATGATGGCGCGTTGAATCACACGCTGAAAACCCAGCGTGGGTTGTGTGTCTACTTCTTCAGTGCCGGCAACTTGAGGTGTGTTGTCTTTGATGAAAGACGACAGCGATTGACGCAAATCGTCGACTTGTGCAGAACACGCACGCAACACCTCTGCTGCGCTGGGGTTGTCCAGCAATGCCAACAGCAGATGTTCCACGGTGATGAACTCGTGACGCTGCTGACGCGCCTCAACGAAGGCCATGTGCAAACTGACTTCCAATTCTTGGGCAATCATGTGATTTCCTTAAATGCCTTGCGGAGGGTGAAAATGTTAAGTTGGGTAGATTTGTTGAATTTCAACTGCTTTATGCCACATTCTGGCTGAAAGTTTGCATGACTCATGCAACAGGCTCACTGACACATTGCAATGGGTGCCCCGCCTGGTTGGCAGCATCCAAAACTTGATCCACTTTGGTGGCCGCAACGTCGCGCGTGAAAACACCACAGACACCCTTGCCATCCAAATGAATTTTCAACATGATTTGGGTAGCAGCTTCACGGTCTTTGTTAAAGAACTCCTGAAGCACCAAAACCACAAACTCCATCGGCGTGTAATCGTCGTTCAACATCACCACCTGGTACATCTGGGGCGGACCGACTTTGGCTGTGCGTCTTTCTAAAACCACAGAATCGGCATTTCCGGGTGTGCGGGTGAGGTCGCCCTCTGAGCCTGGATTTTTCGGCTGAAATGGTTGTTTCGGTTTCTCTGTTGCCATGTTTTCATTCTATCGATGCCAGAGGGGCTTCTGCGATCAGTTTGCGGAAAGTCCTTATGCCGCACTGCAACATTCGGCATCAGTCGGGTAAACCTTGAATTGACAAGCGCAAAAAGCATGATTTAAATGTTCCATACAGCTTTAAATGATGGAGACAAGCATGCCCAGTGGAACAGTCAAATGGTTCAATGACGCAAAGGGATTTGGATTCATTCAACCAGATGGGGGTGGGCCAGATGCTTTTGCGCATTTTTCTGCCATTGCCATGGAAGGTTTCAAAAGCCTCAAAGAAGGCGCTCGTGTGTCCTTTGAGCTAACCGACGGCCCCAAGGGGCCAATGGCCGTCAACATTCAGTCGGAAGGCGGCGCAAAGCCTGCCGAATAGACAGAAAAAAGCCCCTGAGAGTTGATCTCAAGGGCTTTGGTCTTTTGGATTGGTCGGCGTGGCGGGATTCGAACTCGCGACCCCTTGCACCCCATGCAAGTGCGCTACCAGGCTGCGCTACACGCCGACAAGCTTTAAATTATAGCCCGAATATCCATCAATTCGCGACGCAAGCTTGGCAAGCTGCTGGTCGCTTGAAATGTACCGGCTCTCTGAGCACTCTCAACAGCCAATTTGGGAGTCTCATTTTCTTCCTCTTGAAACTCTGCATCCAGCTCGAGGTCTTCAGGAAAATCTGTTTCCGTGTCGAGGGCAACATGTTGATCCTTGCGGTAGCCTTTTTGGGCCTGTGCAAGCTCCTGCATTTTGTTGCGAGCCCCACTGATGGTGAAACCCTGCTCGTACAACAAATCACGAATGCGTCGAATCATCAGCACCTCGTGGTGCTGGTAATAGCGTCGATTACCGCGGCGCTTCACAGGACGCAGTTGTGTGAATTCTTGCTCCCAATACCTGAGCACATGCGGCTTGACGCCACAAAGCTCGCCAACTTCACCAATGGTGAAGTAGCGCTTCGCGGGAATGGATGGGAGGGAGTTCTCCATTGGAATCACAAACTTGCTAGGGGAACTTACTAGCTTACTCTAAGCAGAGGCACTCCGTAAAGGCCTCATTTGAATTTTTTGATGGATCAATCAGACTTGCATGTCAGCATGCGTTAAGCCTTGCTGGGTTCGTCGCCTTGGATGACATCTTTGAGTTTATGACTGGCGTGAAAGGTGGCAACTCGCCGCGCCTCAATGGGAATCAACTCACCCGTACGAGGGTTGCGCCCTGGCCGAGGTGATTTTTCACGAATTTGAAAATTACCAAAACCTGAAATCTTGACATCTGTGCCTTGAACCAACTGCGTTGCAATCAGATCAAAGAAAGAGTCCACCATGTCTTTGGACTCTCGCTTGTTCAAGCCAATTTGCTCAAACAAAAGGTCGGCCAGATGCGCTTTGGTCAGCGCAGGTGTTTCGAGACTTTCAACAGAAAAATCCATGGGTAGTTTCTGCTTTCAATTAAGAGCGCAAGCGCGCAGACAGCTGGTTGGCCAAATGGTCAAGCACGGCTTTCACCGTGGCTTCAATTTGCACGTCCGTCAATGTGGCCTCTTCACTGTACAAAGTCAAGCGAACAGCCAAACTTTTCTCAATGCCTTGCGTGGCCTGAGGGCGGAACACATCAAACAGCACGGCATTTTTCAACAGGCCTTCGGTAGGCGCCGCATGAATCGCCGACATCAGTTCTGCGTGCGTCACTTTTTCAGCCACAACGACGGCAATGTCGCGCTCCACAGCCTGGAATCGCGCAACGCCCTGCGCCACAGGCACATCTCGCTGAAGTACCGCATCCAAATCCAGCTCAAACATGATGGGGGCTTGTTGCAGGTCCCATGTCTGGCGCCAGCGAGGATGCAATTCACCCACGTGCCCAATGAGTTGGCCCTTGAGTTTGACTTGTGCACATCGGCCAGGGTGCATGGCTGGATGTTCAGCAGGTTCAAACACAGGCTTGGCAGGTGCCAGCAAAGCTTCCACTTCACCTTTGACATCAAAGAAATCAACAGGGCGAACCTTGCCACCCCAAGTGGTGGTGCTGACTGGGCCATATGCCACGCCAGCAACACGCATGGGCTGATTCAAGCCTTCAACGGTGCTGTCGCTGTCTTTCACCAATGCATCGCGCACAAAAACACGGCCCAACTCAAAGACACGAACTCGGTCAGCCTTGCGATCGGTGTTGAATTTCACAACTTGGAGCAAAGAACCCAGCAAGCTGCTGCGCATCACACTCATCTGACTGGCAATGGGATTGAGCAACTTGATCGGATGGGGGTTGCCTGCCAACTCATGCTCCCAGCGCTCTTCGACGAAGCTGAAGTTGATCGTTTCTTGATAGCCCAGTGCGGCCAAGCTGCGACGAACAGCAAATGGACCTCGGACATTTTCTTTGCGAATTTTGGCAGTGATGGGTGCCAATGGCGGCGTGGTTGGCAACTGGGTATAACCCACCATGCGCGCCACCTCTTCAATGAGGTCTTCTTCAATTTCCAAATCGAAGCGCCAGCTGGGTGGGTTGACGGTGACCAAACCTTCGGCTTCAGTCACTTCAAAACCTAAACCACGAAGCGCATCAGCACACTGCTTTTGCGTCAAAGCCATGCCAATCACCTTGACTGCGCGGGCCACGCGCAATGTCACGGCTTTGCGCACCGGCATGTTCAGTTTTTGATCATCCATGGGGCCGACTTGGGTGGCTGGCGTCCCGCAAATGTCGATCACCAATTGCGAAATTCGCTCAATGTGCTCAACAGTACCTTCTGGGTCGACACCGCGCTCGAACCGGTGACCTGCATCGGTCGAGAAGTTGTAGCGGCGTGAACGACCCGCAATGGCCTTTGGCCACCAGTAAGCCGCTTCGATGTAAATGTTTTGCGTGTCATCAGACACCGCAGTGGCATCGCCGCCCATGATGCCCGCCAAAGACTCCACTTGAGCGTCATCGGCAATCACACCCACTTTCTCGTCCACCGTCACTGTGTTGCCGTTAAGCAGCTTGAGGGACTCCTCTGCGCGACCCCAACGAACTTGCAGCCCCCCATGAATTTTGTCGAGGTCGAAAATGTGCGAAGGACGGCCAAACTCAAACATCACGTAGTTTGAAATATCGACCAAGGGACTGACACTGCGTTGGCCACAACGTGCCAAGCGGTCCACCATCCAAGCCGGGGTTTGGGCCTTGGGATTCACGCCCTTGACCACGCGGCCACTGAAGCGGCCACACAAGTCGGTCGCCGTCACTTTGACTGGCAATTTGTCTGGCACTTGGGCTGTCAAAGCCTTGAACACTGGTGCCTTCAACGGCGTGCCTGTGAGCGCTGAGACTTCGCGCGCAATGCCATACACACTCAAGCAATGCGCCAAATTGGGCGTCAGCTTCAATGTGAACAAGGTATCGTCTAAATTCAAATAAGTGCGAACACTTTGACCTAGGGGCGCGTCGAGGGGCAATTCAAGCAAGCCACCATGGTCGTCTGCTATTTTCAACTCTTTGGCGGAGCACAACATGCCTTGGCTTTCAACGCCACGCAACTTGCCAACCTTGATCAGGAAGGGCTTGCCATCTTCGCCAGGAGGCAATTCAGCGCCCACCATGGCGCAAGGAATGCGAATACCGACGCGTGCATTGGGTGCACCACAAACAATGTTGAGCAACGCAGCTTGACCTACATCCACTTGGCACACGCGCAAGCGGTCTGCATTGGGGTGCTGCTCTGCACTTTTGATTTCACCAATCACCACATTTGAAAATGGCGGCGCCACAGGTTGAAGTTCTTCAACCTCCAAGCCTGCCATGGTGAGCGTTTCAGCGAGTTGTTCTGTGTTGAGAGCGTTTCAGCGAGTTGTTCTGTGTTGAGGGGTGGGTTGCAAAACTCACGCAGCCAAGATTCAGGAAATTGCATGGTCTTTTGATTATTGAAATTGACTCAAGAAGCGAATGTCGCCGTCGAAGAACAAGCGCAAATCATTCACGCCATATCGGAGCATGGTGAGGCGATCAGGGCCCATGCCGAAGGCAAAGCCAATGAATTTTTCGGGGTCGAGGCCCATGTTGCGAACCACGTTGGGATGCACTTGGCCCGAACCCGCCACTTCCAACCACCGTCCCGCCAAGGGACCGGTTTGAAATTGAATGTCAATTTCAGCGCTGGGTTCTGTAAAAGGAAAGAAGCTTGGGCGAAAGCGCAAGACCAAGTCGTCGCTTTCAAAAAATGTTCGGCAAAAATCGGTGAACACCACTTTCAAGTCTTTGAAACTGACGTTCTCGCCAATCCACAAGCCTTCGCATTGATGGAACATGGGCGAGTGCGTGGCATCGCTGTCAACGCGGTAGGTCCGTCCAGGTGCAATGACACGAATTTCCGGCATGCCCTGCCCTGCATCCAATTGCGTTTTGTAACGCTTGACGTGCTGTACCGCATGGCGAATTTGCATGGGGCTGGTGTGCGTGCGCAGCAGATGACCGCCTTCCACATAGAAGGTGTCGTGCATGGAGCGCGCGGGATGATCTTCGGGTGTGTTGAGGGCCGTGAAGTTGAACCAGTCGGTTTCAATTTCGGGGCCTTGTGCCACT
>RFVJ01000120.1 GCA_009928125.1 Betaproteobacteria bacterium | reverse complement strand
GCAGTGGGGTGCCACAAGTTGTTGCCGATGCCCACCAACATCACGCAAATGAGCAACATCCAGTACTGCGTGGAGAAGCCCATCATCAAATAAGGAAAGCCCACCCAAAAAAGCGAAAGGGCCATCAACTGACCCTTCTTTCCCCATACATCGACCAACATACCGCCAGGCACATTGGAGATGGCGCCTGCTGCATATTGGCACGTCATGATGAAGCCAATTTGGCTGTAGGAGAGCCCCATCTCATTGCCAATCAATGGCAACAACATGAAGAAGGTGGCGGGGTACCAATGGGTGAGTGAATGGCCTAAGGTGATCAGGCCCATGTTGCGAATGTCCAGTTTGGTCAGTTGCGTGGCGTCTGCCACAGCGGCGTTGTGGACACTCATTTATTTTGCTCCCCGCATGATGATGTCGTCATACAGTTTGCGCCATTTGTCGCGGCGGTCCAAACTTTCTTCAGGATCGACCACCAGCATTTTGTAATTGCGCAAAGTGCTTGGAATTTTGGTGTTGGCTGGCAGGTACTCAAGGTCTGCATAGGCCTGCTGGCCTTCACCGAGCAAATAATCCATGAAGAGCGCTGCGGCCGCTGGATTTTTGGCATTTTTCATGACGCCCACTGCGTTGCCACGCACCACCGCAGGTTGCAGCACAGTCCAATCGATCGGCGCCCCTTTTTTCTTCAATTGCTCTGGCATGTAGTTGTAGACCGTGAGGGCCATGGGCACTTCACCGGCTGCCACCATGTTGGTGAGGTTGGTGTGTCCCTTGCGAACGGAGACGCCATTGGTGCTGGCCAGCTCGCGGAAAAATTGCAAGCCTTTGGCTTCGCCCATGGACTGCACCACAGTGACAAACCAATCAATGTTTTCCACCTCATAGCCCAAGCGGCCTTTCCACTTAGGATCCAACAGGTCTTGGTAAGTTTTGGGCAAATCTGTTTTTTTCACATTGCCCGTGTTGTAGGCCTGCACCCACATGGAATAAATGGTGGTGGCATATTCTTTGTGGTTTGGCACACTGCCTGGCATCAAGTCAGCAAAATGCGGCGAGGCCACGGCCTGCAGCATTTTCTCGCGGTGCAAGACCTCCAACTCTACGGTACCCGCATGCACCACATCGACGTTGTAGCGCTTGGCTTTGGTTTCGTTCAAGGTGCGGTTCATCACGCTGTCACCACTGGCTCGCCAAGTTGACACCTTGACACCGTACTTTTTCTCGAACGGCTCAATCAAAGGTTTCAGATCTTTTTCTGCAATCGAGGTGTACAGCGTGATGGCGCCTTCGGCTTTGGCCGCGGCCATCAATTTGGCAGTGCGATCAGGCGCTTGACTGCGCAACAAATTCGGATCGGTTTGAGCCAGGGCGCCGAAGGTCAGCCCCCACATGCTCAGACATGCGACAACACCCCAAGCTTTGCGAACCATCCGATTCTCCTTTGTTGTTCACGCAGACCGCGCCAGCCGTCTCTGCGTCAAAGATCAACCTTTGCGGTTGAAAATGTCATCGTAAATTTTGTTCCACTTTTGGCCATCGTCCAAGGTCGTTTTTGGATTGGCAAAGGTCAGTGGCATTTTGTTCAAATTCGAAGGCACCTTGGTGCTGGTCGGAATGAAGTCGCGCTTGCCCAAAATGACCTGTCCCTCTGTCAACTCAAAGTCCTGGAACAACAAGGCAGCATGCGGGTGGGGCGCATTGCGTGCCACACCGTTGGCATTGGGCCGAGCAATGGTGGGGTCCAACGCGAACCAGTCCACATTGGCACCCGAGTTTTTCATTTGCTCAATTTTGTAGTTGTACAAAGTGAGGGCCATGGGCACTTCGCCGGAAGCCACCAGGTTGGCCAACAAGGTATGACCTTTGCGCACAGAAACAGCATTCTTGCGGGCAATTTCTTTGAACAAAGCGATGCCTTTTTCTTCACCCATCTTCATCACTGTTTCGGCCAACCAATCGCTGTCATCGGCCTCCACGGAAAGTCTGCCTTTCCATTTGGGATCTAAAAGATCTTGGTAGGTTTTAGGCAGCTCATCTTTCCGCACCAGCTTGGTGTTGTAGGCACATGTGAAGATGTTCAAACGCGTGGCGATCCATTCTTTGTGTGCAGGAATGGCTTGAGGAATCAACTCGTTTAAAAATGGTGAATTGGCGGCGATCAAGACTTTTTCGCGCGACAAGACTTCCATCTCTGGGCTGTTGGTTTCAAACACGTCCACTTCAAATCGGTTGGCTTTGGCTTCAAGCAAACCACGCTGCAAGATTTTTTCAGAGCCACTGCGCCACACCTTGGCCTTGACGCCGTATTTGGCTTCAAAAGCGGAGGTCAGAGCGGCCATGTCGTCTTGCGGCATGGAGGTGTAGATGCTCACCACACCTTCTTTTTTGGCTCCCTCTGCCAAGCGTTTCAAGCGCTCAGCACCCGTCAACGCCGCCAAGGCTGCAGTGGTGGCTGCCGAAGGTTGCGCCATCAAAGAGCCCCAAGAGGCGGCACCCAATGTGGCCGCGCCTGCTTGAATCATTTGTCGACGAGAGAAACGAGAATGGCTCATGGAAATCTCCAATTAAGACTTGGGTGGCAAGGTCGGCAATTCGGCTTCGTAGGCTTCTTCCATGCGAGGCGTCATGCCATGCTTGGCCAATGCATCTGCAAAACGTGTGCGAACTGCTTGGCTCTCGTCAGCATAATCAATTTGGTCCCCACCGACACGGCGACTGATCCAAGCCTTAGGAACACCCTGGGCATTTCGAATCGACACCACCTCGTGTTTGAAAGCCAGATAGCGTGCAGGCGTTTGGCCGGTGTTGAAGTGCTGATGAAACCACATGTTGGGCGGCACGACCATCGATCCCACTTCCCAATCGTATTGGCGTGGCGCTTCTCCCTCTGGCCACATCAAACTGTAGCCCTCACCACTCAAAATGATCACGTGTGCGCCAGGGCCATGGCAATGGGCCTTTTTGTAAGTGCCCACAGGGAATTGGGAGATGTGACTGTTCATCGAGCCGCGGGCCATGTTGAAGCGAATGTGGCCACCCCCCGCGCCGCGCTCTTTGGCGCTGATCAATGGCAAGTTCACGGCATCGGCCACAAAATTGGTTTCGAGCAGCAAACCTTTTTGCTCACCTTTGCCACTGAAGTAATCAGGCTCACCGTTGAAACGGTTGGCAAAGTCGTGCTGTGTGTTGAACACAAAGTTGAGGTCTTCGTACAAGTTGATCACGGGCGGGCCGTTGGTCACCGCCACAAAGCGTGCGGCATCTTTGCCTGAGCCGTTGAAGTGCTGGTGCATGCAGTTCAAGGGGATGGCAAACAAAGCGCCCGCTTGCCATTCAAATGTGATGCGATGACCTTGGTCGTTCCAGACGGTGGTCGAACCACGGCCTGACAACACATAGATCATCTCTTCAAAAATTTGACGCTGGGGTTCAAGCTGTTTGCCTGGGGCAATTTCACACACGTAGCAGTCGTTGGAAGTGCGTGAAGCTTCGTGGTTGATGTAAACACCTTTGCCGCCGCGTCGAGCCCAAGGTTTCAGGTCAACCGTGTTCAAGCTGCGAATGTAATGGGCACTGATGATGTCCAAACCTTCGTTCTTCACCCAACGGGTGTAAGGGGTTTCTTTTTCGGTCGCGAATTTGGAAGCAAGGTCTTCCGATACGAGTGCGTCTTTTGCCATGGGCTGCTCTTATTGATTTGTAATGCATCAAAGCGGGCGCATGCGCGCCCACAATACTTTTATTTGCGTAGGTATTTAAGAATGGACTCGCCATCCAATTTGACCGAAGGGTCAAACTCGGGTGCGTTTTCAATTTGTTCCAAATCGTTCAAACCGCAGTATTTGAAAATGCGATTGATTGACGAGATCAAGCGCACAGGGCGATCAGGATCGGCGTTGAAGTGTTGGTGAATGGTATTTGGCGGGATGTAAATCACATCGCCTGCTTCCCATTCGTAACGCTTGACTTCAGCTTGCGGCTTCCAGTGGTAAGTGTCTGTGATTTCCACGTCGCAGTCTTGATGCAAATCGTAGCCACGACCTTCGAGCACATACACGCACTCTTCAGCCAAATGGCGATGCTTGCCTGACTTGCTGCCAGGTGGAATGATTTGCATGTAAGCATCGACAGTTTCGATGCGGGTGTTCATGGACTCATTCAACAAATGCTTGAGCAAACCTTGACGCGCCATTTCCCAAGGCATGTTTTCGGGATGCACCACTTTGTGCCGCTTAGAATTGCGCGCAGGCATTTGCTCGGCATCGTCCAACAAGCCTTGGTAGTACTTGCCCTGTTGGTTGCCTTGCAACCAGGATTTTGATTCGTCCCAAGCCATCTCAGTAGCCTCCCTTTGGATGGTTAAAGTCTTCTTCGTCGTTGCGCGCCACAAAGCCTTCACCGCCCGGTGCGGGCTCGCTGGGACGAGGTTCGACTTGATGTTGGAACAACATGTTCATGAACATGTACATCGGTTTGGTTTTGATCACCAACGCACGTGCAGGACGCGTGTTGTCCGCATTGAAGTGCTGGTGCACGCAATTGTTGTGAACCACAGCAATGTCACCAGCCTTCCAGTCATAGCGAATGCCATCGTGAATTTCATAGCCCGTGCCATCCAAAATGTAAAACGCCGCTTCGTTGACGTGGCCGTGTTTTTGTGAGTGACCGCCAGGGCCATACTCTTCCAAGTGCATGTGGAAGGTTTGTGTGATGCCATCTTTAGGCTCCACATAGTGACGGCTGAAAGCTTGTGGGCCATCATTGAATTTGATGTCTTTGCCTTTGCGCACACGGGGCATGGCGCGCAAGCGCCTCAGTTCATCGCCCAAGTTGTAGGGCCCGGCAATGGCTCGCACAAAGGTGCGGTCTTTTTTGCTGTGGTAATGCGACTCGTTGGGAATGAATTCCGTCGAGGGCGCTTTTTTGTCATCAGCACTCATGGTTTTCCTTTGAAGTTTGAATATTTAATTTTGGTTTTTCAAGACGATGCAGTCGGAGGGGTCCAACACGATGTGAATCGGTGCACCCACTGGCGTTTTCTGACTGGGATGAACGCGCGCCAACATGACCTTGTCATTCACTTGAACTTGGAAGTCGAGCACTTCGCCCAAGAAAATTTTGGCGTACACCGAGCCCAAGTAATGGTTGGTGTGATTGACAGGCGGAGTGGCGTCACTCAAATGAATGTCTTCAGGACGAGCACACACCTGCACCGCTTCACCCACACGGAAGTCATTGAACATTGGCACTTGAACAGTGCCAATTTCAGAATCCACCACCATGCTCTGCGCGGCAGCGTCGACCGATCGGACAGTGGCTTTGATGAAGTTGATGGTGCCCACAAAGTCGGCCACAAACTCGCTGTTGGGCGTTTCATAAATTTGGCGGGGTGTGCCAATTTGCATGATTCGGCCACTGCGCATCACGGCAATTTCGTGCGACAAGGCCAAAGCCTCCGACTGATCGTGTGTGACATAGATGGTGGTGATGCCCAATTCGCGTTGGATTTTTTTCAATTCAAAGCGCATCTTCTCGCGCAGTTTGGCATCCAAGTTGGACAGCGGCTCGTCCAGCAACAAGAGCTTAGGCTCCATCACCAGCGCACGCGCCAGCGCCAGACGTTGTTGCTGACCGCCAGACAAACGCGTTGCATCGCGGTCGTGGTACTGCGCCAACTCAACCGACTCCAAAACGCGCATCACCTTGGTTTCGATTTCTTTGCGGCTGTAATTTTTAGAGCCCACTTCCAAGGGGAAGCTGGCGTTCTGAAACACGGTCATGTGGGGCCAGATGGCGTAGGACTGAAACACCATGCCAAAGCCACGTTTGTTGGGCGGAACAAAAATGTTGTCGGACGCGCTGTAGACATTTGTACCGCTGACACTGATGATGCCTGCAGTGGGTTTTTCTAAGCCAGCAATCGAGCGCAAAGTGGTGGTTTTGCCACAGCCACTGGGTCCGAGCAATGTGAAAAGCTGGCCCTCAGGGACTTCAAAACTGACATCTTGCGCAGCCTTGACGACAACGCCCTTGTCACTCACATATTCGGTGTGCAATCCAATGACATTTAACACGTTAATTCCTTGTTCTGAATGAAGTCAGACAAAGCCGATTGAGCTTGCCCGCCTGCAAATTGTTTAGCTTTCTTTGACCCCAAAGCGTTTGCCTGCCATTTGGGCCAAGCCCACCAACACCAACAGCAACAAAATGAACAACACGCTCAAGGCTGATAATTCAACGTACTGGCCGTTCTCCCACAACTCCCAAATCACAATGGAAATGACTTCGTTGCCTGGGCTGTAGAGCAAAATCGATGTCGACAATTCACGGATGGAAACAATCATCACGTAAATCCAGCCCGCCACCAAGCCGGGCTTGAGCAGGGGCAAAATGATGCGGCGGAACACGGTGAGCCAACTGGCGCCGCTCATGCCTGCAGACTCTTCTAAGTCTTTGTGAATTTGCAGCATGGATGTGGTGCTGTAACGCAAACCGTAAGGCAAGAAGCGCGTGATGTAGGCCAGCAAAATGATCCAGAATGTGCCGTAAATGCCAATGTCAAATGTGAGATAGAAAATCATGATGGACACACCCAGCACCAAACCTGGGAAGACCATGGGCAATGAAGCCAGGTTGTCCAGCAACCAGCGGCCCCGAATTTTTGTCTTGACCACAATCCAACACACCACG
>RFVJ01000119.1 GCA_009928125.1 Betaproteobacteria bacterium | reverse complement strand
TCAAAGGAAAAATGTGCGAGCTCACTTCGTATCAATTCGATTTGTTGGTGGCCATGGCGGAACGCGCCGGACGCGTGCTCACCCGCGATCAAATCATGGCGGCAGTGCGCGGTCGTGAGTTAGAAGCCTTCGACCGCTCCATTGATGTTCACATGGGCCGCATCCGCATGGCCATTGAAGAAGATCAAAAAGCCCCCGAGCGAATTTTGACGGTTCGCGGCGTGGGTTATGTTTTTGCCAAGCAGCAAAAGTGAGCCCTGCGTGAATTGGATCGCTTCCATCTCAAAACATTTGTACCTGCGGATTTGGTTGGCCGTGGTGTTGGGTGTGGCCGTGTTGATGTTGGTGGTCGGTTGGGCTTGGAGCCTGTCGGTTGAGCACGTGGCCCACAATGGACCGCAAGGTGTGCGCGAGCTGCAAGTGCGCAACGACAAAGGCGAGTTGATCACGGCGGTACCCGGTCAATTGCAGCGCGGTGTGGGTGTGAATTTTGAGGTGACCTTGCCAGACGGCCAAACCTTGAATTTGCTGTTGCCACGTCGCCTGCCTGTGGCGGGTCAAGCGCCAGGCCAGGGTTTAGAGGGTGGCAGGGGCATGGGGCCAGATGGGTTGCATCGCGGTATGGGCAATGGGCCTCGCGATCTGTCGCCTTGGTGGACGCGGCCACCGTATGGTTTTGTCTGGATGCTGGTGTTGGTCGGTTTGGCTGTGGCCATCGGTGTGTACCCCATTGTTCGCAAACTGACCCAACGATTGGAGTCCTTGCAACAAGGGGTTCAGCGCTGGGGTGAGGGCGATTTAACGGTGCGCATGCCCGAGCAAGGCCAAGACGAAGTGGCCGATTTGTCCAAACGTTTCAACGCAGCTGCCGAACGCATTCAGCATTTGATGAGTTCGCAGCAAAACTTGTTGAACTCACAAAAATCTTTGTTGGCCAATGCCTCGCATGAACTGCGCTCGCCGTTGACACGCATCCGCATGGGCTTGGAGTTCTTGGGCGCAGACAACAGCGATGTTGCCAAACAAGAAATTGCGCGCAACATTGCTGAGTTGGATCAGCTGATCGACGAGATACTGCTGGCCAGTCGTTTGGATGCGCAAGAAGCCGATTTGGGCACCGTGGAAGTGGTGGACTTGATGGGCTTGTGTGCAGAAGAGTGTGCACGTGTGGGCGCTGTGTTGGAGGTTCAAGCCGGTGTGCAGTCGCTCGAGGTGCGTGGGGTGGTGAAGTTGATGCGACGCCTGATTCGCAACTTGTTAGAAAACGCGGGTCGCTATGGCGCGATCAACGGCCCTGAAGATGTCCATGTCAGGGCTGATGTGACGGCTGATCAGGTGGTGCTGACGGTCAGTGACCGCGGACCAGGCGTGCCGCTTGCCTTTCGTCAGAAAATTTTCGAACCCTTCTTTCGTTTGCCCGGTGCCAGCGAAAAAGCCGGCAGTGTGGGCTTGGGTTTGTCTTTGGTGAAATCAATCGCAGCGCGTCACAAGGGAACAGTTGCCTGTGAAGACCGCGCAGGTGGCGGGGCTAGTTTTGTGGTGCATCTGCCCAAGCATTGATGGCTTGACGGGGTGCAACTTGAAACGACCATTCAGGTCTTTCAAGGTGTTTTGAATCAAGCACGGCCCACATTGTTGGTGAGGTGTTCCTTGTCGTAGTGCAAGGCTGCATAACGGAAAAACGCTTCCAAGGCCACGAACAAACAATACAAAAAGCCAGCGCCGCCGCACAAAAATCCCAAGCGGAAAACATACAAGCGCACAAACAGCTTGCCTGCTTGTGCGCGTTTGCTGGCACCCAGCATGACGTATTGCGTGAGTTTTTCCAAACTGCCGCGAACGGTTTCGCGTGAGTGGTGCAGCAACTTGGCCGAAATCACTTTGCGGGGCACTGGGCTTGCAGGATTTTCATTGTGCAAGATGGCTTGCTCATGCACAGCGCCGACATACGCCTTGAGCATGTCGCGTCGAAACAAGCGCTCGACTTTGGAGCGTGAAATGTAGTATTTCAACTCATGCCCATAGGCCACCATGCGCCATTGAATTTGCCAAACGGCATGGGCGTTAGATTGCACAATGGCTTGGAGCTCTTTTTGGAAGGCCGGCGTGATGAGTTCGTCGGCGTCTAAGAAAAAAATGTAATCGCACTTGGCATGTTCAATGAGACGATTGCGCTGAACTGCAAAGCCTTGCCAGTCGGGGTATTCAAAAACCTCAGCACCCGCTTGGCGGGACAAGGCCACCGTGTTGTCGGTGCTGCCGCTGTCAACCACCAGCACTTGGTCGGCAAAGGCTGCGCTGGCCAAACAGGCTTCAATGCGGTGCGCTTCGTTTTTGGTCAGGACCGCAATGGTCAGCGTAGGCACTGCCATGGTCACCTGGCAAAGTTCAGTTCCAAATTTTCATGTCAGCTTTGGGGCTGGGGCAAAAGACACCACCTTGGGGGTTCAAGTCTTTGGCCAGGAGTTCAACAGCTTGACTCATGATCTGTTTCTTTCCTTGAATTAAACGCGTGTCAACCAGTGTGCGTATTTGGGATTCTTGCCATTCACAATGTCAAAGAAGGCCGATTGAATTTTTTCCGTGATGGGGCCGCGGCTGCCCGCACCAATTTCAATGCGGTCGAGTTCGCGGATGGGTGTCACTTCAGCAGCTGTGCCGGTGAAGAAGGCCTCGTCGCAGATGTAGATCTCGTCGCGAGTGATGCGCTTTTGCACAATCTCGAGGCCCAAATCTTTGGCGATGTGGAACACGGTGTTGCGCGTGATGCCGTTCAAAGCGCCCGCAGACAAATCGGGCGTGTAGATCACGCCGTCTTTGATCACAAAAATGTTTTCGCCAGCACCTTCGGACACAAAGCCAGAAGTGTCGAGCAACAAGGCTTCGTCGTAACCCTCATCGGTGGCTTCCATGTTGGCCAAAATGGAGTTGGTGTAGTTGCTGACCGCTTTGGCCTGCGTCATGGTGATGTTGACGTGGTGGCGTGTGTAGCTGGAAGTCTTGACGCGAATGCCGCGCTTCATGCCGTCTTCACCCAAGTAGGCGCCCCAAGTCCATGCGGCGACCATCAGGTGGATGGTGTTGCCTTTGGGGCTGACGCCTAATTTTTGCGAGCCGATCCAAGTCAATGGACGGATGTAGCCGCTTTCCAATTTGTTCTCGCGAACCACCGCTTTTTGCGCCTCATTCACCTCTTCTTTGCTGAAGGGCAACTTCATGCGCAAAATTTTGGCGCTGTTGAAGAGTCGGTCGGTGTGCTCTTGCAAACGGAAAATGGCCGTGCCATTCACTGTTTTGTAGGCGCGAACACCTTCGAAGGCGCCGCAGCCGTAGTGCAGCGTGTGGGTCAACACGTGGATTTTGGCATCGCGCCAGTCGACCATCTTGCCGTCCATCCAGATTTTGCCGTCACGGTCTTCCATTGAGGGGATTGCGGTGCTCATTGTTTGTCCTTTGTTGCCAGGTTCGCAAAAGCCCCATTTTACGAGGCTTATGCGGTCATTTGGCGCTGCTGCGCGGATTAGCTTGCGGCTTGCGTGTCCTTGGCCGAAACGGCCGCAGGCTCTGTGGTGCTTGCATCTGCTGCTTCAGGCGGCCGGGTCATTTCCCAGGCCAACAGCTTGCCACCCTTGAAGGTGCAGACGACATAGGAATCACCTGCGTCGGTCCATTTGAAGATTTCGGGTTGAGCATTGGGTTCTGACAAACGTTCGCCCAAAGACTTGGTCAGGGCAATGACGTGCATCAAGTTGACACCTTTTTGGAGCTTGACGTTGAGCATGACGGCACTGCCGACATGGCCCACAGGTCGATTGGCAGCGCGACTGAGCACGGTGACCATGCGCGTGAAATGCAGCAAGATCCACATCACCACGGCACCCGTTGCAATGGCCACACCCTGCCATTGGTACTGCACCCAAGCACCCGCAACGAATGCGATCACCCCGATGGGGACGAGAATTTTGGAAATGTTCATGCGCCGATCTTAAAGTCCACGGACACAGTTCATGGCGTCTTCAATGCGGTCAACCGGATAAATGGTGAGGCCTTCAAAGTTCTTGTCGTTCTTTTTGGGCGCATTGGCTTTGGGCACGACAGCCACGGTAAAGCCCAATTTGGCGGCCTCTTTGAGGCGCTCTTGGCCGCGCGGTGCTGGCCGTACTTCGCCGGCCAAACCGACCTCGCCAAAGGCGATGAACCCCTTGGGCAAAGCCTTGCCACGAAGCGATGAAGTAATTGCTAACATCACCGCCAAGTCAGCTGCAGGCTCGCTGATGCGAACACCACCGACTGCATTGACGAACACATCTTGGTCCATGCAGGCCACGCCGGCGTGCCGGTGCAAGACTGCAAGGAGCATGGCCAAACGGTCTCGTTCGAGGCCCACAGACAGCCTTCGCGGACTGGGCCCACCGCTGTCGACCAAGGCCTGAATTTCGACCAACAAAGGCCGGGTGCCCTCCAAAGTGACCATGACACAACTGCCCGCCACGGGCTCTGAATGCTGCGACAAAAAGATGGCGCTGGGGTTGGAAACGCCTTTCAGGCCTTTTTCGGTCATGGCAAAAACGCCAATTTCATTGACGGCGCCAAAGCGATTTTTGATGGCCCGAATGAGGCGGAAGCTGCTGTGCGTGTCGCCTTCAAAATACAAGACCGTGTCGACCATGTGCTCCAACACGCGGGGGCCAGCCAGTGCGCCTTCTTTGGTGACATGGCCGACCAACACAATGGCGGTGCCAGTGGCTTTGGCTGCGCGCGTGAGATGCGCGGCACATTCCCGGACTTGTGCGACCGAGCCTGGGGCCGAAGTGAGTTGGTCGGAATAAACCGTTTGAATGGAGTCGATGACGGCAATGTGAGGCCGCTCGCTTTGCAACGTGGCCAGGATTTTTTCCAGTTGAATTTCGGCCAATACCTGGACCTGGCTGTGGTCCAGGCCTAGACGTCTGGACCGCAGGGCCACTTGGGCACCACTTTCCTCGCCCGTCACATACAAAGTGTTCATGCCCTTGCGTTGCAAGGCATCGAGCGCTTGCAGCAGCAAGGTGGATTTGCCGATGCCGGGATCGCCGCCAATCAAGACGACGCCGCCTTCCACCACGCCGCCGCCCAAAGCGCGGTCGAGTTCTTCGATGCCGGTGGGGCTGCGGTCGACGTCTGTGGCTTCGATGTCGCCCAGCTTGGTGAGCTCGGACGTTTTGGCCAAGGCTTGAAATTGGCTGGTGTACCGGTTTTTGGCGTTGCCGCCAGCGTCAACGGTACTTTCAAGCAGGGTGTTCCAAGCGCCGCATGCTGGGCATTTGCCCAACCAACGCGGGGTGGTGCCACCGCAATCGGTGCAGGTGAAAATGGTTTTGTCTTTGGCCATGGGGCGAGCCTAACACTCCGACGTGAACAAACGCGCAACGAACTTCATCAGGACCAAGCTTGCAAGAGTTTGTGGGCAATCTCGGCAGCAGGCAAGGCTTCGCAATCGGACGCGTTTTGACCTGACCACAAAGGCGAGTAGTCGGCAGATCCCAGGGCTTCAGCGGCCGCGCGCAATGGCGCAAGCGCTGCTGTGGCCAAAGGGAAATCGGGGACGGCAGGGTTGAGGGGCCCCAAGTCTTGCATGAACTTGTTCACAATGCCGCGCGCAGGTCGGCCGCTGAACAAGTTGGTTAAAGCTGTATGGCGTGCGGCCTCTGACATCAGGGCTTGGCGATGCAAGGCACTGGTCGTGGCTTCGTGGCTGGTCAAAAATGCGGTGCCCACTTGGACCGCGCTGGCGCCCAAGGTTTTCGCCGCTTTGACAGCGGCTGCGCTGGAAATACCCCCTGCTGCAATCACAGGCACTTTCACCGCTTTGACGATTTGCGGCAGCAAGGACAAGGTGCCCACTTGGGTGCTGAGATCTTCTGTGAGGAACATGCCGCGGTGGCCTCCGGCTTCAAGGCCCTGCGCGATGACGGCATCAGCGCCCTGTTGCTCAAGCCATTGGGCTTCGGAGACGGTGGTGGCGGAAGACCAAATTTGAAGACCCCATGCCTTGAGTTGTTGCACCCACTCGGGCTTGGGCAAACCAAAGTGAAAGCTGACCACAGCCGGTTTGAATTGACCCATGAGCGCGAGGCCGTCTTCGCTGAAAGGCGCGCGGCCTGGACCAGAGCCCACCGATGCAGGGTCTATGCCATGTGACAAGTAGGCCGGATGCAGTTGCTGGCGCCAAGCAGCTTCTTTGTTGGGCTGGGCTTGTGGTGGCGTGTGGCAAAAGAAATTGACGTTGAGAGGGAGCAGGTGACCCCAACTCGATCGAGAGGGGCCTTGCGTTGAGATGACCTTTAGAAATGCGGCGAGCTCTGTCTGCAACTGCTCAGCATTGAGCATGGCGGCAGGAATGCTGCCCAAGCCACCAGCTTGGAAGACGGCCGCTGCCAAGGCATGGTTTTGGGATCCAGCCATGGGCGCTTGGACCAATCGGATGGCATGGGCATCAAAAAATGAGGTGTGCATGGCGCAATTATTCCCTGTGCAGTGGCTCATGAAACAAGCCCACGAGGGTATTTTGAGCCAGAGCGCGGGTTAACCCGATTTTGTGCAGTTCGAAAATTCATTTAACATGTTAAATAAATTCGAACGCCATGAAACAACAAGCTTTTGTTCACCGCAATTTGCCGCGCCTGCTGTTGCAAGCACGTGAGGCGGTGATGACGCACACACGTCCCAGCTTGCGTGAGCATGGGCTGTCCGATCAGCAGTGGCGGGTGCTGCGAGTGCTGGGTGAACACGCCAACAACAAGGATGATGCTGAAGGTGTGGAGACGGGGCGTGTGGCACGCGAGGCGTTTTTGCTCGGTCCCAGTTTGACGGGTGTCCTGACGCGCATGGAACGCGATGGATTGATTGAGCGCAGCCGTTGTTCTCAGGATGCGCGGCGCACAGTGGTCCGGGCCACGCCCTTGGGATTGTCCAAAGTGGCCAAATTGTCAGAAGCCATTGAGGCGCATTACGCCTGGATGGAAAGTGAACTGGGCAAACAAAAATTGGCACAGCTGTATCAGTTGTTAGACGCCGTGATTCAGTTGGAGACATCTCCAATGGACGAGGCGATGGAAGAAATGGAATGA